>CAIZMB010000060.1 GCA_903933935.1 uncultured Cytophagaceae bacterium | reverse complement strand
TTATTGCAAAGGCCTTTTCACAGAATTAAATGTTCATAAACTTGTTGAATTAAGCTAAATTTTGGAAAAAGATTTTTCACTTGTAATACCAACTTTATACGGAACAGAATTAGAGAAAACAATAATTCAAATCCATCAAGGAACGTGTATACCATCTGAGATAATTATTGTAATCCCATCAGAATTTCAAAAGAATATTGATGAGCTAAAAAACTATAGTAACATAATAATTTTTGGGGTTGATTTTCGTGGGCAGGTTCGCCAACGGATCTTTGGATTTAAGCATGCGTCAAATGATATTGTTATTCAATTGGATGATGATATTTTTGTCGATCGAAATTGTTTTGAGAACCTTATTGAAACGATTCAAAATTCTGGCGAACAAATTGCAGTCGCTCCATTATTTAAATTTAACGATTCGAAAAAGTCATGCTACATTAAGGATTCTAAGTTGTTTCTATTGCATAGAATTATTCATGGGAAAAACTTTTTAAAATCGGGGAAAATCACTGCTTCTGGGTTAAATATGGGCATTTTTCATAACGAAGAGAATAATCGACTTTTCGAATCTGACTGGGTTCCTGGAGGTTGCTTAGCTCATAAAAAGTGTAATCTAATACTTGAAAATTATTATCCATTTAATGGCAAGGCTTATTTTGAAGATGTATATCATAGTGTTTTACTTAGGAATAAATCTGTCAAGTTATTTGTAGACAATAAGGCTATTTGTTTGATCGAACCTTACGAAAAAATAAATTTTAAAAGTAATCTAGAGGAGTTTTTATATTTTAAAAAATATCGCAAGTATTTGATAAGATTATTAAATGGAAATTTCTTTCATTTAAATTTAGAATGGTCTCTTTATATCATTTTATATGTTAAAAACTTATTTTTTCCAAAAAATCTAAGTTGAGAAATTTAATGAATTAATAATCAAATTGAAATATTTAGATTTTAAGAAAACTATAATTTGAAAAAGAAAATATTATTCATTTGTATGATTGAAAGTGTACATTCAGCTCGCTGGATCAATCAAATTGGCGAAAATGAATTATTCGAAATTTTTATTTTTCCTTCAAAACCCACTTTTAAACCTCATTTAGATTTACTTAAATTTAAAGTTAAAATTCCTTTTAAAAATTATTTTTTGATTTTGTCTTTTTTAGGTATGAAATCATTAATTAGTCAAGCTTATTATGTGACTTTTTACCTAATTAGTAGATTCTTGCCCAATTTTTTTCAAACCCAATTAAAAAGGTATGTGAATAAAATTAAACCAGATTTAGTTCATACCCTTGAAACTCAGAGTGCTGGATATCTGTTTTCTGCCATTAGAAACTCAAGTTCAGAAATTCGAAATTTAAATTGGTGGCATACCAATTGGGGGTCTGATATCCAAATTTTTAGTAAAATGAAAAGTCATCAAGATTTAATTAGAGGAGTAATAAGTCAGGCTAATTATTATTCTTGTGAATGTAATAGAGACGTACAATTAGCTTATGATTGGGGTTTTAATGGAGAGGTTTTACCAGTTTATCCTAATACAGGGGGATTTAAAATGGAAGAAATAGATCAATTAAGAATCTCAACAGGAAATACATCAAATAGAAAATATATTTTGTTAAAAGGGTATAATGGTTGGGCTGGGAGGTCTTTGGTGGCACTAAGATCATTAGGTAGATGTGCAGATATTCTTAAGGGATATAAAATATTTCTATTTTCGGTACATGACAAAGCCCTCGACGTACAGATTGCTGTTGATTTATTAATAAATAGTTCCGGTTTGGAAATTGAAATACTTCCTTCAAATTTATCTCATAAAGACATTTTAAAATACCATGGAATGGCCCGAATTTCAATAGGCTTAAGTATGGGGGATGGAATTAGTACTTCTTTGCTTGAAGCTATGGCTATGGGATCATTCCCTATACAATCAAATACTAGTTGTGTATGTGAGTGGATAATTGATGAAGATACAGGATTAATTGTACCCCCTGAGGATCCGGAAATTATTGAAAAAGCTATTAGGAAAGCTATAAGTAACAACGCGATGGTTGATTTAGCAAATCTAAAAAACTACAAGACCATAGAAGAAAAAGCAGAATATTATAAATTAAAGACTTTAACAAATAATAGTTATAATCGTATATTGGAATAAAATTAATTCATATGTCAAGTATTTTTAAGGATAAATCGTTATTGATAACAGGTGGAACTGGCTCATTTGGGAACGCAGTTTTAAATCGTTTTTTGTCAACAGATATTGGCGAAGTCCGCATTTTTAGTAGAGACGAGAAGAAGCAAGATGAAATGCGTCATTTTTATAATAATGATAAAATTAAATTTTATATAGGAGATGTCAGAGATTTATATTCTTTAAATTCTGCAATGCGTGGAGTCGATTATGTTTTTTCGGCTGCAGCACTTAAACAAGTTCCATCATGCGAGTTTTATCCACTAGAAGCAGTGCAAACAAATGTCATGGGGACTGGGAATACAATAGAAGCGGCTATCCAAAATGGAGTTAAAAGGCTTATTGTCTTAAGTACTGATAAAGCAGTTTATCCTATTAATGCAATGGGTATGTCTAAAGCATTAATGGAGAAAGTCATGGTGGCCAAGTCTAGAAATTTGTCCATTGATTTTACGAATTTATCTGGGACTCGTTATGGAAATGTGATGGCATCGAGAGGTTCTGTTATTCCATTATTTGTTGATCAAATTAAAAAAGGCTTGCCGTTAACAATAACAGATCCTTCAATGACTAGATTCATGATGACATTGGATGAAGCTGTTGATTTAGTCCTTTTTGCTTTTCAAAATAGTGAACAAGGCGATATATTTGTACAGAAGTCGCCTGCATCTACCATAGGTGACCTAGCAGATGTGATCAAAGATATTTTTAATGCACCTAATGAAATAAAAGTAATTGGGACTCGACATGGTGAAAAACTTTATGAATCATTATTGTCTAGGGAAGAAAAATCTAAATCTATTGATTTAGGTAATTATTTTAAAATACCTGCTGATACTCGTGATTTAAATTATTCTAAGTATTATGAAG
>CAIZMB010000059.1 GCA_903933935.1 uncultured Cytophagaceae bacterium | reverse complement strand
GGCTAAAGATGAAAAAGTGGATGAAAACATCGCAAAAAGAATAATAAGCTTTAAATATGGGAATTTCATGTTCGTTTAATTAGGTAAATAAAGTTTCGAAGATAATGAAAAATGACTCTTTCCCAAGAATTTTAACGTCAATTAACAAGGGAATTTTTAAACATATTTTATGATTCTAAAAAAAGTCTAAATTAAAAGGTCTTTTTTTGAGTTTTTTATGGGAATATTCAAATTTCGTGACTAATTTTGCACCCGAATTTAGTACAATTTATCAAAATCAATAAACCACCATTTCGATATGGCATCAGTAAGACCAGATGAAGTTTCAGCCATCCTTAGGGAGCAGTTATCGCAGGCTAAAACGCAAGCAGAATTAGAAGAAATAGGCACCGTACTCCAAGTGGGTGATGGTGTGGCCCGTATTTACGGACTTTCGAACGTTCAAGCCGGAGAATTAATTGTTTTCGAAAATGGCTTAAAGGCATTAGCCTTGAACTTAGAGGAGGACAACGTAGGAGCCGTACTTTTAGGAGATTCCAAATTAGTTAAAGAGGGTGATACCGTGAAAAGAACCAATATGATTGCTTCTGTTCAGGTAGGTGATGGAATTTTGGGACGTGTTGTGAATACATTAGGAGAGCCTATCGATGGTCACGGACCTATCACAGGTACTTTATATGAAATGCCTTTGGAGCGTAAAGCTCCGGGAGTAATTTTCCGCCAACCGGTGACCGAGCCATTGCAAACAGGAATTAAAGCGATTGACGCCATGATTCCAGTAGGACGTGGACAAAGAGAGCTTGTGATTGGTGATCGTCAAACAGGAAAAACAGCTGTTTGTATTGATACCATTATTAATCAAAAAGAATTTTTCGATAAAGGTGAGCCGGTTTATTGTATCTATGTGGCCATAGGTCAAAAAGCAAGTACAATTAAGCAAGTAGAGCAAACTTTACGTAAAGCTGGAGCAATGGACTATACAGTAGTTGTTTCGGCTTCTGCTGCTGATCCTGCGCCAATGCAATTTTATGCTCCATTTACAGGTGCAGCCATCGGTGAATTTTTCCGTGATACCGGTAGACCTGCATTAGTTGTTTATGATGATTTATCAAAACAAGCAGTAGCTTACCGTGAAGTTTCATTATTGCTTCGTCGCCCACCGGGACGTGAAGCCTATCCAGGAGACGTTTTTTATCTTCACTCACGTTTATTAGAGCGTGCGGCTAAGATTAATAGCTCGGACGATATCGCAAGAGCGATGAATGATTTACCTGATTCTATCAAAGGAATTGTTAAAGGAGGTGGTTCATTAACGGCGCTTCCAATCATTGAAACGCAAGCGGGTGACGTTTCTGCCTATATTCCGACCAATGTGATCTCGATTACAGATGGTCAGATTTTCTTAGAGACTAATCTTTTTAATGCGGGTATTCGTCCGGCGATCAACGTAGGTATTTCGGTATCACGTGTGGGAGGTAATGCTCAGATTAAGTCCATGAAAAAAGTAGCTGGTACCTTAAAATTAGATCAAGCGCAATTCCGTGAATTGGAGGCCTTCTCTAAATTTGGTTCCGATTTAGATGCATCTACCAAATTAACGATTGACCGTGGTCGTCGTAACTTAGAAATGTTAAAGCAACCTCAATTTGCTCCTCAGCGAGTAGAAGATCAGGTGGCGATGATTTACTTAGCAACGACTGGGGCTTTGGATTTAATTCCTGAGAATAAAGTACGTGAGTTTGAAAAAGATTTCATTCAAGTACTTCGCGCTACTGAAAAGGCAACTTTAGATGCTTTAGGTGCAGGTAAATTTGATGATTCATTAACCGCTACCTTAAAGAGAGTGGGTCAAGAAGTAGGTGCTAAATACGCAGTTTAAAAATTAGAATACTATGGCTTCCTTAAAAGAAGTAAGAAATAGAATTGTATCGGTTAATTCGACCCAACAAATCACTAAAGCCATGAAAATGGTTTCAGCGGCTAAGTTGAGACGCGCCCAAGACGCCATTAGCCAGATGCGCCCTTACGCAAAGAAATTATCTGAAATGATTTCAACCGTATCTGCTCAAACAGAAGCGGGACAATCAAATCCATTTACAGAAGTACGTGAAGTTAAAAACGTATTGATCGTGGTGGTTACTTCAGATAGAGGTTTGTGTGGAGCATTTAATGCGAATGTTGGAAAGGCCACAATGGCATTAGTGGACGCTAAATATGCGGATTTACAAGCTTCAGGGAATGTGACTATTTTACCTTTGGGTAAAAAAGGAGGCGAATATTTGGGTAGACGTGGGTACCAAATTTTAGATACCTATACTGATATTTTTTCACGCTTAAATTTTGGCAATGTCCGTGAGATTGGTGAAATGATTTTAACTGATTTTACAGAGAAAAAATACGATGTCGTTGAGGTGCTATTTAATTACTCTAAAAACGTAGCGACCCAAATTATTGAAACAGAGCAATTGTTGCCGATGGTACCTTTGGCAGCGGAAACAAAAAGTGCTGTGGATTATATTTTTGAGCCGACAGAAGAGGAAATCATCCAAGAATTGATTCCGAAATCTATTAAGCTTTCGATTTTCAGATCGTTATTGGAGTCCAATGCATCTGAGCATGGGGCCCGAATGACCGCGATGGACAAAGCCACTGAAAATGCTGGTGAATTAATCAAAGCATTAAAATTAGAGTATAACCGTTCTCGCCAAGCAGCCATCACGAAGGAAATTCTAGAAATTGTGGGTGGTGCTGAGGCTTTATCCGCATAAGCAATGAAAAAGATTTTGATGATGACCCTACTATTAGGGATGATGTTTAACTCTTATGGACAAGGAATTAAAATTCCTGCACCAAGTCCTGGGCAAACAATTAAACAAGATTTTTCTCTTTCAACCATCGAGGTCGTTTATTCAAGACCTGTGATCAAAGGGCGTAAAATATTTGGAGATATTGTTCCCTTTGGAAAATTATGGAGAACGGGTGCTAATTCTCCAACCAAATTTACATTTGGGGAAGATGTTAAAGTGGCTGGCCAATCGCTTAAAGCGGGATCTTATCAGGTCATGTCCATTCCATCTGAGAAATCATGGGTCATTATTTTCAGCAAAGGAACTAATGGCGTATTTAATTATAACCCATCGGAAGATGTATTAAAAGTAACGGTACCTTCCACCACGCTGGCTAGTTCAGTTGAATCATTTTCAATCCATTTTTCGGATGTTACAGCTAACAAATTAAACATTCAAATGGCTTGGGAGAAAACATCCGTTTCCATTCCAGTTGAGACAGATGTGGATTCCAAGATCATGGGTTCTATAGATCGTGCCATGAACATTGATTCAAAGCCCTATTTTGAGGCGGCTTCGTATTATTTCGAAACGGGACGGGATATCAAAAAAGCATTGGAATGGGCAACTAAAGCATCCGAAGCTAATCCAACTGCCTATTGGGTATTTCATTTGAAAGCGAAAATTCAGGTTAAATCGGGTGATAAAGTTGGCGCAAAAGCAACCGCATTAAAATCGATCGAACTAGCTAAAGCTGGCAAAAACGATGATTATGTAGCTTTAAATCAGAAATTAATTGATAGCTTGTAGATAAAGCATAAATAAACAGGAAAGCCTTTCTGCGAAGAAGGGCTTTTTTTAGCTAAAGATGAAAGAGGGAATTTTACACAGTACAGGTGAGGAGCAAGAGACAGCGGTTTTAGTTGCCGTAACTTCCCAAAAACAAAATGCAGTTCAAACGGCTGAATACTTAGCTGAATTGGCTTTCTTAGCTAGTACATCTGGTGTTTTAGCCTTACACTCCTTTACACAGAATCTTGCTAAACCTGATAATAAAACCTATGTAGGGAAAGGTAAGTTTGAGGATATCATGGCGTATGTGATCGATAAGGGAGTTGACATGATCATATTTGATGATGACCTGAGTCCATCACAAGTACGCAATATCGAATATGCGATCGAGTTATATGGCAAAGAGATTAAGGTGCTCGACCGAAGCTTATTGATTTTAAATATTTTTGCTCAAAGAGCACAAACGGTTCAAGCCCGTACTCAAGTAGAATTAGCTCAATATCAGTATATGTTGCCGCGTTTGACACGTATGTGGTCTCACCTTTCTAAGCAACGTGGGGGTGTGGGCATGAGAGGTCCAGGTGAAAAAGAATTAGAAACTGACCGTCGGATTGCCAATGATCGAATAGCTTTTTTGAAAGATAAATTGGAGGCCATAGACCGACAATCTTTCACGCAAAGAAAAAATAGAGATCGAATGGTGCGTGTTTCCTTAGTCGGGTACACCAATGTGGGCAAATCTACGCTGATGAGAAAATTAGCGAAGGCTGATGTATTTGCAGAAAATAAACTTTTTGCCACGGTAGATTCTACGGTGAGAAAAATATCTTGGGAAGGAATCCCCTTTTTATTAACGGATACGGTAGGGTTTATACGTAAGCTTCCTACTCTATTGATTGAATCGTTTAAATCGACATTAGATGAGGTTCGAGAGGCGGATGTTTTATTGCATATTGTTGACATATCGCATCCCAATTTTGAGGAGCAGATCGAAGTGGTGCAAGGAATTTTGAATGAAATGGGGGCTGGCGATAAGCCAACAGTATTAGTGTTCAATAAAATTGATTTATTTCCTGTGGAAGAAGTGTATTTTGAAGGGGCGGCGGTCAATGAAGAAGGGGAACCTGAATTAAGTAAAATGGACCGAGTTACCGCTTTTTTAAAACGTTCACACTGGCAATTAGAACAACCTAAAACAGTCTTTATTTCTGCGGAACAAAAAAGTAATTTACCTGAGTTGCGCGAGGTGATTTTGAATTTAATCAAAGATAAACATTTTCAGATTTTCCCTAATTGGCTCGAGAGCAACCATTTGCTTGGTCATAGTGATGGCTATGTTCCTGAGTCATAAGTGAATTTTAAATAGGTCAATGGCTTATTGTAAATGATTTTATATTTTTGTGTACGAGTACATTTGATTTTGGCGCTGTAGTTCAACGGATAGAATAGGCGTTTCCTAAACGCTAGATACGAGTTCGATTCTCGTCGGGGCCACATGATTTAAATGACTTAGGCGTTTCCTAAACGCTTGATACGCCGGGGTCGCGCTCGACTCGATTCTCGTCGGGGCAACATGATTTAAATGACTTAGGCGTTTCCTAATCGCTAGATATGCCGGGGTCGCGCTCGACTCGATTCTCGTCGGGGCCACATGATTTAAATGACTTAGGCGTTT
>CAIZMB010000058.1 GCA_903933935.1 uncultured Cytophagaceae bacterium | reverse complement strand
GATATTGGCGTTGTTAAAATGCAAGATTTTAGTCGTTATACCTTTAGAGTAAATTTAGATCATAGAATTAATAACAATGTAAAAATTGGTTTGTCAACCTTAGTTGTTAATTCACTTAGAAATGGGGAAAACCTAAATATTTTAGGTGGAGCCATGCAAGAGAATCCATTAGGAGAGCCTTATGATGCCAATGGTAATTTAGTGTTTTTACCAACCAATGATGGTTTGAGGACGAATCCATTCGCGGAAATTGTTCCAGGAGCCAACGTAGATGAAAACAGACGTTATCGTATTTTTAATAGTTTATATGCAGAGGTTAACTTAGCTAAGGGTCTTACTTATAAAGTTAATTTTGGACCTGATATTACGATCGGTCGTGCAGGTAGATTTATTGGAGCTTTTACTAACAATAATCGTGGTGGTAACGCAACGGGTTCTGTTAATGAATCATTTTCTTTCAACTATACCCTTGAGAACATTCTTAATTATTCAAAGAAGTTTAATGATGTGCATAATTTAAATGTTACTGCTTTGCAGTCTATTCAGCAAGATAAATTTGAAACAACCAGTATTTCGGTCAATGGTATTCCAGCTGAGACACAATCATATAATCGTTTGGGTGATGCTAGTCAAATTACGGGCGCTAATACTAATTTGACTGAATGGACCTTATTATCCTACATGGGACGTTTAAATTACGACTACAAGGAGAAATATTTATTAACTGCAACAGTTCGTATGGATGGTTCATCTCGTTTTGGTGCTAATACTAAATTCGGTATTTTCCCTTCATTTGCATTGGGTTGGAATATTTCAGAGGAGCCATTTATTAAGGATGTGACTGCTATAGACCAATTAAAGTTAAGAGCTAGTTGGGGTGCCATCGGTAATCAAGCCATCAACCCATATCAAACTCAGTCTCTTTTAGGTAGAACTGCATATGCTTGGGATAATTCAGCTGCTTATGGTTACCGTCCAAATACAATTGGAAACCCGGATTTACGTTGGGAAACTTCGACAACCAAAAATATTGGTTTAGATTTTAGCTTTTTAAGAGGTCGAATTTCTGGAACAGCTGAATATTATGTAACAAATACAACGGATTTATTAGCTCCTCAGCCTTTGCCTACATCTATTGGTTTTGGTGGTTTTACCACCAATATTGGTGAGACTCAAAACTCGGGTATTGAATTGACATTGTCTACGGTTAACGTGGATAAGGGTGATTTTCAGTGGACTTCTGATTTGATTTTTACTAAAAATAAAGAAGAAATTGTTTCATTGGCCAATGGAAAAGTGGATGATATTGGTGCGGGTCGATTTATAGGCCAACCTTTATCTGTTTTCTTTGATTATAAGAAAATAGGTATTTGGCAAACTTCTGAGCGTGATCAGGCATTAGCTTTTGGAGATAAAGTAGGTCAAATTAAAGTTCAAGATTTTAATAATGACGGTAAAATTAATGCCGATGACCGTCAAATTTTGGGATCAGCTGTTCCTAGTTTTGCGGCAGGTTTAACGAATCGTTTTAGCTATAAAGGTTTTGATTTATCAATCTTCATCTTTACTCGGGTTGGTCAGTTGATCCGTTCTCGTTTTCATGATAACGTAAACCAATTAGCAGGTCGTTACTACAATTTATCATTGAATTATTGGACACCTAATAACCCAACGAATGAATTCCCTCAGCCGGTTGTAACACAGGAATTCCCGAAAAATGGATCTTCTTTAACGTATTTTGATGGAACTTTTTTCAAAATAAGGAATATTAACATTGGTTATAATCTTCCTGATAAGGTAGCAAAGAAGTTGAAAATGGAAAGCATTCGTGTATTTGCTTCTATTCAACAACCTTTAATTTTAGCTGAATATCGCCAGAAATATAAAGGTATAGATCCTGAAACTTTTGTAGATGGTGAGCAAGGTGTTGGTGGTGGTGAGGTGAATACGAACATTTCGCCTGCAACATCCATTACCACTTTTGGATTTAATCTTAAATTTTAATTAAATATTTTTATAGATATGAAAAATGTATTTAAAAGAAAGATATTCTCTTTCACCGCAAATTTAGGGGCTGTTATTGTATTAATCATAGGCACTCAATCTTGTACTGACCTATTAACTGAAAAGGTTATCTCCAGCATTGGAAATGATTATATAAATACTCCTAAAGGATTAAATGATGCAGTTAATGCAGCATATTCTACGAACCGCTCATGGTATGGTACAGAGCGAGGCATGAACCTTACTATTTTTGGTACTGACTCTTATACCAATGGAGCGGATGGTAGCTGGAAATTTATGAATACCTATACTACCGATTTTGATACTCGAAATGGAAGTATTTCTGAATTATGGAATGATTTTTATCTCGGAATCAATACTTGTAATGCGATTATCGAACGCGCTCCCAAAGTAACTGGGATTGCAGATGCAACAAGAAAGCAACGTGTTGCAGAGGCTAAATTTATTCGTGCACACCATTATTTTATTTTAACTCAATTATTTGGTGGTGTTGATTTACGTTTAACTGAAACTGTCGCTCCCACTAAAGATGTTAAAAGATCTACTGTTTCGGCTCAATATGCTCAAATAATTAAGGATCTAACTGAGGCAATTCCGGATCTAGAGGCTAAAGCTAAATCTTCTGATTTTGGCCGTGCTACTCGTCCTGCAGCTGAACATTTATTAGGTAAGGTTTATTTGACTAAGGCTACGTCAACAGCAAAAGCAGGTGATGATTATGCTAAGGCAATAGCCAATTTAAAAAGTGTGATAGCTAACTATGGAATCACATTGTTGCCTAATTTTGCCGATGTGCACAAGCAAGGCAATGAAATGAACAATGAAGTTATATGGTCTATTCAGTACACTAGAGATCCTTTAACGAATGCGGGTGGTAATAATGCGCACGTTTTCTTTGGTATGGAATATGATGTATTGCCTGGTATGCAACGTGATACTGAAAATGGTCGTCCATTTAAGCGTTATATGCCTACAAAATATACATTAGATGTCGTTTTCAATAACCGTGAGAATGATAGCCGGTATAAGAAGTCATTCAAGGATACTTATTATTCAAACAAACCGGGTACTTATAATACTAGTTTTGACTTAACGAAAAAAACAGTCACGTTTGCTACTGGTGATACAGCTATTTATTTACCTGGTTTTGAAATGTCTGTCGAAGAAAGAGCTAAGAAGAAGTATCAAGTTTTAGTTCCTTCAAGATATGACGAACGTATATTTCTTGCCATCAATAAGCATTTTGATGGGGGTCGTATCGACCGTACTCAATTCGAAGGAGGTCGTGATTTTATCGCGTTTCGCCTAGCTGATACGTATTTAATGTTAGCTGAAGCGCAATATTTTTCTAATTTGAAAGCAGATGCGGTAGCTACTTATAATGTTATTCGCAAGCGTGCTGCATGGCCAGGAAAGGAAGCAAAAATGTTAATCTCTGAAGGCGACTTAACATTGGATTTTGTAATAGATGAGCGTGAGCGTGAATTATTGGGAGAACAATATAGATGGTTGGATTTAGCTCGTTGGGGTAATCTTTTGGATCGTGTTAAAAAGTTTAATCCTCAAGCGGCTCCTTTTATTAAGCCTCACCACGTTTTGAGACCTATTCCTCAAATACAGATTGACCGAGTTACTGGCAACGCAGCTAGCTTCCCTCAAAATCCGGGTTATTAATTCTATTTAATTTGTTATTTTTGTAAAATTCCGAAGGTGTTTACCTTCGGAATTTTTATTAAATCTATATTCTTATGAAAAAAATAATTCTATTTCTTACCTTATTGTCTTTTGGAGCCAATGCTCAAAATCAATCAGTTTCTTTTAAAAAGAATGATGCCGAGAAAAAAATTGATGTGTTAATTGGAGGAAAATATTTCACATCGTATTTCTATCCGGGGGAATCCGTACTTAAAAAGGCTGTTTTGTTTCCCATCTTGTCTGCTAAAGGAACTACGATTACGAGAGGTTATCCTTTGTCGCCAAGAGCAGGTGAAAGAACAGATCACCCACACCACGTAGGTATGTGGTTAAATTATGAAGATGTGAATGGATATGATTATTGGAATAATTCTACAGCTATTGTGAAATCCTTGCAATCTCACAAAATGGGTACTATTTTTCATGATGCCATATTATCCTCCAAATCAAATAAAAACACGGGTGAATTGGTCGCAACAGCCACTTGGGTAGATGATGATGGAAAAGGTCAAAAAGTATTGAGTGAAAAAACGACTTATGTGTTCTCTGGAACGTCTGATACAAGAACAGTTGATCGTATCACTACATTAACAGCTATCAGTGATTTAGTTGTATTTAAAGATGTTAAAGACGGAATGTTTGCGATTCGATTGGCACGCCAATTAGAAATCCCTTCCAATAAGCCAGATGTATTTACCGATGCACATGGAGTAGAAACGAAAGTTCCTGTTTTAGATAATACTGGTGTTTCTGGAGATTATATTTCAAGTGAAGGAATTAAAGGTGAAGCCGTTTGGAGCACGCGTGCTACTTGGATGAATTTAACGGGTGTAATGGATAATCACCCAATTAATGTGGCTATTTTTGATCATCCTTCCAATGTGAGCTATCCATCTTATTGGCATGCCCGTGGATATGGCTTATTTGCGGTCAATCCACTAGGTGCGAAAGTGTTCAGTAATGGAAAAGACGTTCGTAATTTGACTTTGAAAAAAGGGGAATCAGTGACTTTTCGCTACAGAACGTTAATTGCTGATAAAAATATGAGTAAATCAGAATTGGATCTTATGCAAAGCAAATTTGCCAAAGAGGTTAAATAATTCGTTATTAGAGAAATTTGTGTATTTTTGTATTACAATCGGGGGCCTTAGGGCCCCTATTTCTTTAAATTTATGAAGTTACAATTTTTGGGTGCGGCTAAGCAAGTGACCGGTTCTATGTACTTGCTTGAGCTTGAAGATGGATATAAAATTTTAATTGACTGCGGTACCGATATGGAACGCGAAATTGATTTTGAAACACCCATAACTAATAAATCATTTTTTCCATTTGACGCTTCGTTAATTAATTTAGTTGTTTTAACACACGCGCACATAGACCATTCCGGCAATATCCCTATGCTTTTTCGAGAAGGCTATGAAGGCCAAGTGCTTTGTACGCCGCCGACAGCCGATTTAACAGAATTATTGCTTTTTGACTCGGCTAATTTGCATTTACGTAGATTAAAAGCAGCACAGGGGGAAAGTAATAAGAAGCATAAGCAAATGGATCGGCTCTTACGTAAGGGGGATTTATATTTGCAAAAAGATGTTGAAAATTCCCTTGAGAATTTTGTCACTTTACAATTCAATAAAAAATTTACGATCAAACCTGGTTTAGAAATAACCTTCTTTCCTGCAGGACATTTATTGGGCGCCGCTCATCTTTACTTCTCCATTGCAGAAGGTGATGAAATTAAGACGCTTGGTTTTAGTGGAGACATAGGCCGAACAAACTATCCTTTACACATTGACCCGCAAATTCTTCCTCCAGTCGATTACCTTATTTGTGAAACTACCTACGGAAATCGTATCCACGAAGATAAAGTGAGTCCCATGGATGCCATGGAAGCCATTATTAAGGAGACATGCATCGATAAGCCTGGTCGTTTAGTCATACCCGCTTTTTCAGTAGGTCGAACGCAAGCTGTGTTATATACGCTAAACCGATTAATCGAAGAACGTAATTTCCCTGCCATACGAGTATTTACAGATAGCCCGATGGGTAGAAGTAGTACCAAAATTTATGCGAAATACCTTTCTTATTTAAATCCTGAGGCAAGATCTTTCCAAAGAGAGTATGATGAATTATTTGACTTTGATAATTTGGTTTATCTACAATCAGAAAAAGAATCTAATGCCATTCAAAATTATCACGAACCTTGTGTCATCATTTCATCCTCTGGAATGATTACTGGTGGCCGAGTGGAAAAGCATATTGCTGATAATATTAGTAATTCGTATGCAACCATTTTGTTGATTGGTTATTCTGCAGAGGGGACTTTAGGCCGACAACTACTTTCAGGTTCCGAGACCATCAAAGTGAAGGATCGTGAATATAAAGTAAATGCGAGAATACGTAAAATTGATGTGTTTTCGGGTCATGCAGACCAATTAGGACTATTGTCTTTTATTAAAAATCAACAAATTGATAAATTAAAGAAAGTTTTTTTAACTCATGGGGAAGAAGAAAGTATGTTGGAATTTAGTCAAGAGATTCAAAAACTTGGGTTCAATGAAGTTATTTTACCAACGAAGAATGAAACATATCTACTTTAATCTTTATTTTTGTTTTTTATAAAATTTGAATTATGAGAACATTGCTAGAATTTGAAAAGCCCATTGCCGAGTTAGAAGATAAGTTAATTGAAATGCGCAAATTGGCTATTGAAAACAATGTAGATGTTACAGAAACGGTAGTCTCTTTGACTGAAAAAATATTGGAACTTAAAAAGGAAACCTTTTCTAATTTAACTCGCTGGCAACGTGTTCAATTATCCCGCCATCCTGAACGTCCTTATACCTTTGATTATATTGAAAAAATTTGCTCTGAGTTTATTGAAATTCATGGCGATAGGTCTGTAGCTGATGATAAGGCTATGGTTGGTGGCTTTGGTAATATTGATGGTGAATTTTCAGTTATGTTTATAGGCCAACAAAAAGGCCGGAATACGAAAGAAAGACAATATCGTAATTTCGGTATGCCAAATCCCGAAGGATATCGAAAAGCACTTAGGTTGATGAAAATGGCTGAAAAATTCAATAAGCCTATTGTTTGTTTAATCGACACGCCGGGTGCATTTCCTGGAATTGAGGCTGAAGAAAGAGGTCAGGGGGAAGCTATAGCAAGAAACATACGAGATATGTTTATGTTAAAAGTCCCTGTCATTTGTATTATTATAGGTGAGGGAGCTTCGGGAGGTGCTTTAGGAATTGCCATAGGTGATCGCGTTTTAATGATGGAAAATACTTGGTATTCCGTTATTTCACCAGAATCTTGTTCCTCAATTCTATGGAGAAGTTGGGATTACAAGGAGCAAGCGGCCGAAGCTTTGAAGTTAACCGCAGACGATATGCTTAAAAACGGTCTAATTGATGGTATTATCTCAGAACCATTAGGTGGAGCCCATTTAGCTCCTGATGTAGCAGCTGAAAATATCAAAAAGGTCATTATTTCTGAATTAAAAGTTTTGAATGCTATGTCGATTGCTGAAAGGATCGATGCCAGAATAGATAAATTCAGTAAAATGGGTGTAGTAAAAGAGTAGTATGAAATCAAAAAAGTCTCTCTTATTTGATTTGGGCAATGTTTTATTGCCTATTGACTTATCTCTTACCTTTCAGGCTTTTAGTCAATTGTCTACTTCATTTAATCCGCTTGAAATCCAGGATAAAATATTCAATGAAGGTTTATGGTTAGGATATGAAGCGGGTTTGTTAAATGATGATGAGTTCAGAGATCTATTAAGAGATCAATTGAACTTGATTTGCTCTAATGAAGTATTTGATCAAGCGTTTTCTGCTTTATTGTTAGATTTTCCTTCAAATATTTATTCTTTTTTAGAAGATTTGAATTCTAAATTCGATCTATATTTATTGTCAAATACAAGTGTTATTCATTCTCGAATATTTTTAAATAATCAATTAGGTCCTCATGGGGAAAATTTATTTGGTTTGTTCAAGAAAGCACATTTCTCCTATGAAATGGGATTAGTTAAACCTAATCCTTTGATTTACCAACAGGTATTAAAGGAAAACAATTTAGAAGCTGGCCAATTAGTTTTTTTTGATGATAATGCTGCCAATATAGAATCTGCTTCTCAATTAGGGATTGATTCTATTTTGATTGACCCAAAAACATCTTTGTCTCAGATTTCTGCTAAAATCAATGAATTATGTTAATATCAAGCCCCATTTTTGATTTTGTATTTAAAGTTACTGGTTGGACTTTAGAAGGGGAGTATCCAGCTAATATTAAAAAAAGCATTGTAATTGTTTCCCCACACGCTTCCTGGGTAGACTTTCCTGTGGGTCTAGGTGCTCGCTCCATGATGAATATCCCTATCTTTTTCTGGGGTAAAAAAGAATTGTTTGATGGTTTTTTTGGATGGATGTTTCGTTGGCTCGGTGGTTACCCCGTTGACCGAAAAAACAAATCAAATCTAGTAGATTCCATCGTGGATATCTACGCCGAAAAAGAATCCTTTGTAGCCGTATTAGCTCCTGAGGGCACTCGGAAAGATGTTCAAGAATTGCGTACAGGATTTTATTACATCGCTAAAAAAGCAAATATACCCATCATTATGATTGGGTTTGATTATGTCAATAAAGTAATTAAAATCAGAGAGCCTTTTTATCCTTCTGGAGATTTTGATGTGGATAAAATAGTTATTGCTGAGTATTTCTCCACGATTCCGGGAGTTCAAAAATCTTGGATTAAAAATTATTTAGCCTGATTCTTAGCAAATAATATCATTTTCTCCGCAGCTATTTTCGAAGCGCCTGATGAGCCTATTAATTTATTTAAATCCTTATAGTCGCTTTTCTGGTTTCTATATTCAATGGATGTTTTGTCTAGTAATTTTACTAAACATGAATTTATTTTTTTACTTGTGAACTCAGATTGTATCAGTTCTGGCACTGCTGGCTTGTCTAAAATGATATTTACCAAAGAAATATATTTTATTTTTATGACCAATTTGGCCAAATTGTAAAACAACCAATCCGTTTTGTATACGACCATTTGTGGAATATTGAATAAGGCCGTTTCCAATGTGGCCGTTCCAGATGTTACTACTGCCGCTGATGAACAGGTAAGTACATCATAGGTTTGATCATATATAACCTTGATATTGCAATTCTCATAAAGGTCTTTAAATTCCGAAACGCCTGCAATAATATATTCTATATTGGGTGATGAATTGACCAGTTCTTCAAAAATAGGTAAACTAACCTTGATTTCTTGCCGTCTACTGCCAGCTAAAAGAGCTACGTAATTATTATTGTCTTTAAATTTAGGATTAGGAATAAATGCATCAATGGCATCTTTTAGAGGATTGCCAATATAATGGGTTGAAATGCCTTTTTCTTTGAACAATGCTAGTTCAAAAGGGAAAATAACATATAATTGATCCACCCATTTTTCGATCGATTTTATTCGACTTTTATTCCAAGCCCATACTTTAGGCGCAATATAAAATTGCGTATAAAATCCGTTCTGTTTGGCTATTTTTGCCGCCTTTAGATTAAATCCGCCGTAGTCAATGAAGATGATGGTATCTGGCTGGAACTCTTTTATTTGTATTGTAAATAGATTAAATAATTTATTTAGCTTGAACAGGTTTTTTAAAACGCCTAAAATCCCCATGATGGCTAATTCCTGATGATGCACTAATATTTCGACGCCCGCAGATTTCATTTGATCGCCACCCCAACCTATTATTTCGGCTTTTTTATCAATCAAACGAATTTCTTTTACGAGGTTGGAACCATGTAAATCACCTGATTTCTCACCCGCAAGAATAAAATATTTCATCTATGATTATCCGTAGTATTCTACCGAGTTTTTATTGGTTTCAATCAAATGAATTTTATGTAGACATGCATTAGTTGTAGTTCCTTCAGAAATTTTAGGTGCTAAAATTTTCCAAAATTCCATCACTAAAATTTCACAACTAGCCAACTTATTTGCCATGAAATCGACGTCTAAGTTTAGATTTTTATGATCTACTTTATCAATAATTTCTTTTTTAATCAAATCACCCAATTTTTTAAGGTCATACACAAATCCTGTATCTGGATTTGGTTCTCCTTTGACGGTCACAATAAGTTCAAAATTATGTCCATGCCAGTTATTGTTAGCGCAAGGCCCAAATACTTCTAGATTTTTTTCCTCAGTCCAGTTGGGATTGAAAAGCCGGTGTGCGGCGTTGAAATGTTCCTTTCGGATTACGTATACCATTTGTTTTCAGTTTGTTTAAAGGACTTCTGGGAAAACAATAGCAGAATGTCCAAATATTTCACAAAGGTAAGAAACCTAATGAAGTTATTGTGTAAATTTGAAAATTAATCCCATTTTATATGATCATAGTTACGGGTGCCGCAGGTTTTATTGGAAGTTGTTTAATTGCAAAATTGAATGAATTGAATTTTAATTACATCATCGCTGTAGATGACTTTTCTAATGAAGAAAAAAACAAGAATTTAATTGGAAAGAAAATTAAAGAGCGTGTTGAAAGGAATGATTTTTTCCAATGGCTTGATCAAAATAATCGAGAAGTGGAGTTTCTTTTTCACATAGGAGCGAGAACGGATACGACAGAGTTTAATAAAGAAATTTTCGATACATTAAACGTAAATTATTCAAAGCATGTTTGGGAAGCTTGCGTAAAATATCAAATACCTCTTGTATATGCCTCATCTGCTGCAACTTATGGTCTTGGGGAATTGGGATATGACGATAATGAAAGTGAAATTCATTTACTAAAGCCTTTGAATCCATATGGAGATTCTAAAAATGATTTTGATAATTGGGCTTTAAAACAAGAAGAAAAACCATTCTTTTGGGCTGGACTAAAGTTTTTTAATGTGTATGGTCCCAATGAATATCATAAAAGTCGAATGGCTTCGGTTATCTGGCATGCATATCGTCAAATCTTATCTAATGGATCTCTGAAACTATTTAAATCTCACAAGCCTGAATACCAAGATGGTGAGCAAATTCGCGACTTTATATACGTTAAAGATTTAGTGGATGTGTGTATATTTCTTATGGAGCACCGTAAAAATTCAGGAATATATAATTTGGGTACCGGTAAGGCTAGATCATTTAATGACTTGGGTAAATCTACTTTTACAGCGCTGGATAAGCCAGTTCAGATTAATTACATCGATACTCCCTTAGACATTCGTGATAAATATCAATATTTTACGGAAGCCAATATGAAAAAGTTAATTGACATAGGATATACAAAACCTTTTTATTCGTTAGAAGAAGGGGTAAAAGACTATGTCCAGAATTACCTTGTCAAAGGTCTTTATTGGTAATTTTTTTTAATCCTTCCTCAAGAAATCCTTTCCCGTAGGCTAGCAGTTGGATGTTGGCTGCTATGAGTCCTAAAAATGCGATTAAAAGGCTTTTGGATTTAATCAGTGCATCTATAAAAATCAGGATCCAATATCCTATGAGCATGCTGCTGAAAATTAGTCCAAAGTTTATGTCAACAATGTTCCAAATGATCGTATTCCAAAAGAAGATAAAGTAAGCTAAGGGTATGAAATGCACCCATTTAAGTTCCTTTGGAAAGAAGCGACTAATATTGATTCTTGCCCTTCCAAAAAAATGCAATTGATCGTAAAATTGGATAAAGGAAGTTCTTCTTTTGTGGTAAATAAATGCTTGGGGCAATAGCCCTGATTTAAATCCGTTTTCGATACAACGAATACTAAATTCGATGTCTTCTCCCATTCTGGTTATTTTAAATCCACCTGTTTTTTCCCAGACTTCCCGAGAGATTCCCATGTTAAAACTTCTCGGATGAAATTTTCCTCCTATATTTTTACTTTTGCCTCTTATACCTCCAGTAGTAAAAAAACTGGTCATACTAAAGCTAATCGCCTTTTGAATAGGAGTGAAGCTCTCATGTTCTTTATCGGGTCCACCGAATAAATCTAAATGCTCCTCGTGGATGCCATTATTTACTTCACTTAGATAATTGGGTTCTATCAAAGCATCAGAATCTAGGATGACAAAAAAATCACCTTTTGCTCTCTCAAATGCATAATTTCGAGCAAATCCTTGCCCTCCATTTTCCTTCACAAAATAAGAAATGGCTAATTTATTTTTAAATGTTTCAACGACAGATTTGGAATCTATTTTAGATCCATCTTCTATAATTAAAACTTCAAAATTAGGATAGTCTTGCTGACTTAGACAACTTAATAATTCTCCTAACTCAATAGGTCGATTGTAAACAGGTATAATGACTGAGAAAAAGGTAAATGCCATTCGCTTAGGAATTTTGCATGGACGTAAGCGTGTCCCAACTTGCTGTGATGATTTTTTCTAGTTCTTCTTCGCCTATTGAATCAGATAAGAACCAAGATTCAAATTGAGATGGAGGTAAATAAACGCCTCGATTGAGCATTCCTCTAAAATATTGACCAAATTTAACTAGGTCAGATGTTTTGGCATCATTAAAATTTTCTACTTTTTTATCCGTAAAGAATAGGGTAAACATCGAACCAATTTGGTTAACGGATGCTTTAATTTGTAATGACTCAATTTGTTGACTAATGGCTTCAGCTAATCTTTTACCTTTGGCTTCAAGTCTTTGGTAAACTTCTGGGTTTGATTGGATTAATCCTAACATAGCTAATCCAGCTGTGGTCGCTAATGGATTTCCTGATAAGGTACCTGCTTGGTATACAGGTCCTTCTGGTGCAATCATTTCCATGATGTCAGCTCTTCCGCCGTAAGCGCCTACAGGCAACCCACCACCGATTATTTTACCTAAAGTAGTTAAATCAGGTTTGATTCCACAAATTCCTTGATATCCACTGGCAGACAAACGAAAGCCTGTCATTACTTCATCGAAAATCAATAAAGCCTTGTGTTTTTCACAAAGCGATTTAACTGCCTCTAAATAGCCTTTTTTAGGAATAACTAATCCCATATTGCCCACTACGGGTTCAACAATGACGCAAGCAATGTCACCGACATTTGCATCGAATAACTCTTCTAGTGAATTTACATCATTGTAAACAGCAGTCAACGTATCTTTAGCGGTCGATTGAGTTACTCCTGGACTATCTGGAGTTCCTAAGGTGGCAACGCCTGAACCTGCGGCAATTAAAAAAGAATCTCCATGTCCGTGATAGCAACCTTCAAATTTGATAATTTTATCTCTTTTGGTATACGCCCTTGCTAATCGTATCGCGGCCATTGTAGCTTCGGTTCCAGAACTTACTAATCGAACTTTTTCGATTGAAGGAACCATATCCGTTATTTTTTGGGCAATAAGAACTTCGTTGTAATTAGGAGCTCCAAATGAAAAACCATTCGCTAAGGCATTTCTAACAGCATCTTCTATGACAGGGTTCGCTTGACCAAATAACATCGGGCCCCAAGAACCTATTAAATCAATATACGAATTGCCATCTACATCATTTAAATAAGCGCCTTTGGCTGATTTAATAAAGATTGGATTACCACCTACGGATTTAAAAGCTCTAACAGGTGAATTTACACCACCTGGTATTAATTTCTTAGCTTGTTCAAAATAGATAGAACTTAAATTCGTCATTTACTTTTTCTTTTTAGGCGTATTTTTAGCGTTCTTTTGTGTCTCCTCCATCGTTTTCATTTGTGTTTGTAAGTATTGAGAAAAACGAGATTTTTTTGCTCCGCCACTAGCTGCAATTTTCTTTCTGTTCTCATCTAAAATCAATTTTATTTTATCTTCATTCACAAATTTTCTTATGGCTAATTGTTGGCCTATCGTCACTAAATTAGAAATGAAATAATAAAAACTTAATCCAGCAGGGAATGAATTCATGACAAACATAAAGATCACTGGCGTAAAATAGGCCATCATTTTCATGTTGATTGGCTGTCCTGGCTGGTCAGGTGTAATTTGGTTATTGTAATATCCATAGGCTAGTTGGGATACTGTCATCAATAAACAAAATAAACTTACATGAGATCCGTAAAATGGAATTGTAAATGGCAATGAAACGATGGAATCGAAGGTTGACAAATCTTCTGCCCAAAGAAATGATTCTTGCCTTAAATTGATCAAATTAGGGAATAGCATAAACACAGCCATTAAAACAGGCATGGTTGCTAATACGGGAACACAACCGCTCAATGGATTTACTCCTACTTCGCCATAAAGTTTCATGGTTTCTTGTTGGACTTTTGCTGCATCATCACCTATCTTTTCTTTGATAGCGGCTATTTCTGGAGCTAAAATTCTAGTTTTTGCCATAGAAACATATGATTTATAGGTCAATGGCAAAAGGGCAGTTTTGATGATTAAAACCAATATGATAATCAGTAAACCGTAGTTTGAAAATATACTTTCAAGAAATTCAAATAGGGGTACAAATATGTATCTCGTGATCGGCAATAAGAAATCGTAGCTGAGTTTAACATTTTTACCAAAAGAAGGTGCGATGGTTTTTACGATGGAATAATCATTAGGACCAAAGTAAAAGTTAAAGTTTGACTTCCCAGATTTTAAATCCTGTGTTGATCCAGTAATTTGTGCATCTAATGTCTTAATGTAAATCGAATCAGTCAAATTCGGAGTCGATGTAATTGAAGCCTTTACAAATTTTGATCCTTCAGGAACCAATCCAGTTAAAAAATATTTCTTTTTGAAAGCTATCCAATCCGTAGGTTTTAATATATTATCTGTTTCAATGGAGGATGGGTTTTCTGATAAATTATCAAATTCTTCATCTTCGGTGATTAGGTAGTTGATCGTTGCTTTTCTTTCTTCATTGATATCTTTTTCATTTTGCAAGATATTTTCCTTCCAATGAATTTGATATTCGTTGCCTAAAATCTGATCCGATATTTCTCTAACATCTATGCCATATCCAAGTTGGTACCCTTTATCAGCTAATTTATATTTTACTTTTATTTTTTTACCCGTAGGCAAAACCGATGTGTAATAAATTTCTCCATCTTTTTTCTCTAGGGTATAAGCTAAGGCATTCAAATTTATTTTAGCTGAAAGAGTAGGTATTTCTACATTGAATACATCTTTTTTAGAATCAAAAATGTATAATCCAGTAGGGTTACTTGCAACATAGTTCTTATAACTTTTAAAATTCTTTAGTTGGACCGAAATGATTCGAGCACCCATATTAGATGTAACAATTTTTATATCGTTGTTTTCTAATGTGCTTAATTCCTCTTTAATCAATGTGTCTGCTGCAGCTAAATTGATTGCCTTTGCTGTTGAATCTGCATTTGATTGAACTATAGCTTTCTTTTTTGGCGATGAAGCTTCAATTTTCGCTATTGGATTTTCAATGGGTTCCTTGGGTGCAAAAAAATATTGATATCCCAATAGCATTGCCATGATTAATACGATTCCTGTAACTGAATTCTTATCCATAAATACTATTTTGAATTTTTAATAAATGGTACGGCATGTTGGTAAGCCGCTTTTACAAATTGGACAAACAATGGTGCTGGGGCCTCCACGGTTGATTTATACTCTGGGTGAAATTGAACACCAATGAAAAATGGATGATTAGGTAGCTCAACTATTTCAACTAAATTGGATTCTGGGTTTGTACCCGACATAATTAATCCAGCATCTTTAAATCTCTCTAGATAAGCGTTATTGAACTCATATCTATGACGATGTCTTTCTTGAATTAATGATTTTCCATAAACTTTGTGAGCCAGCGTTCCTTTTTCAATTTTACATGAATAGGCTCCTAGGCGCATAGTTCCACCTTTTGAAGATATATCTTTTTGCGATTCCATTAAATCAATTACAGGATATGGAGTTTCAGGATTCATTTCAAAGGAATGAGCTCCTTCTAATCCCATTACATTTCTTGCAAATTCTATGACCGCACATTGCATTCCCAAACAAATGCCTAAAAAAGGTATGTTATTTTCACGTGCATATTTTACAGCATTGATTTTACCTTGAATACCTCTTTCTCCAAATCCTGGTGCCACTAAAATGCCATCTAGTCCAGCTAATGTTTCATCGACTAAATTCTCATCCATGGTTTCTGATGAGATCCATTTTAAATTTACTTTGATCTCATTAGATACACCTGCATGAATGAATGATTCTGCTATTGATTTATAAGAATCTTTTAGTTCAACATATTTACCTATTAGTCCAATGCTAATTTCAAATTTTGGTGCTTTTAATTTTTCTAAAAACTTTTTCCATTGGACCAAATTTGAATCAACGTCATTGTAAATATCTAATTTGTATAGAACTCGACTGTCTAGTCTCTGCTCTTGCATGAGAATAGGTACGTCGTAAATAGTTTCAGCATCTCTTGCCTCTATTACATCTTGCTCTGTCACATTACAAAAAAGTCCGATCTTCCTTTTCATTTCTTGAGGGAGTGGATGTTCTGTACGACAAACTAAAATATCAGGTTGAATACCTGATTCAGATAATGTTTTTACAGAATGCTGTGTTGGCTTAGTCTTTAATTCACCTGCAGATGATAAATAAGGAATTAAAGTCAGGTGTATGAATAAGGTATTTTTCTCACCTTGATCCCATTTTAATTGCCTAGCAGCTTCTATAAATGGAAGTGATTCGATATCTCCGACGCACCCGCCTATCTCAGTAATGACCACATCGTACTTACCTGTCTCTCCCAAAATTAAAATATTTCGTTTAATTTCATCAGTAATATGAGGGACAACTTGGACTGTTTTACCTAAATAATCCCCTCTACGTTCTTTGGTAATGACATTGTGGTATATTCTCCCGGTCGTTATATTATTCGCTTGACTTGTAGCTGAGTTTAAAAAACGCTCATAATGGCCTAAGTCTAAATCCGTTTCCGCACCATCATTCGTGACATAGCATTCACCATGTTCGTAAGGATTTAAGGTTCCAGGATCAATATTAATATATGGGTCAAATTTTTGAATGGTACAGGTCAAGCCTCTAGCTTGTAAAAGCTTAGCAAGAGAAGATGCTATGATACCTTTTCCAAGTGAACTTGTTACGCCACCCGTAACAAAAATGTACTTTGATTTTTTGGGATTCCCCTTGCCAGACATTAGGATTTTCTTTATTTGGTTACGGGAAACAAAGATAGCGAATAAAACCCACACAGAATTAATCCTATTTTTATTTTATCTTGCATAAACAATTTATTTTTTCAGTTTCTTATGAGTATTCTATTGTATTCTGCTTCTGCCGGTTCTGGAAAAACATATACCTTGACCCTAGAGTATATTAAATTAGCTCTTCAGGAAGTAGATAAAAGAGGATACTTTCGAAGGATTTTGGCGGTAACATTTACCATAAAAGCTGCTGAAGAGATGCGTACTCGTATTATTGAATATTTAACAGGTATTTCTGAATATCCTTTATTTATTAATTATTCTACAGATCAAGTCAGTCAGTTTTCAACGATCATTGACACCATTCATCAAGATTTAAATATTTCCGGTGAATCTTTAAGTAAAGAAGAAATTTCAAGCCGGGCGCAAATTGCCTTGCAACAGATTCTTCAGGACTATGGACTTTTTTCGGTGATGACGATTGATAGTTTTGTACAGAGATTGAGTACTTCGTTTGTTGAGGAGCTAAATCTTCCCACTCAGTTTGAAGTTATATTAGATTCTAATAAACTGATTAAAGATCTGATAGACCAATTAATGGAGAAGGTTAATCTTCATGGTGATCCACATTTAACAGAACTCATTTTAGATTATGCACGCAATGAAGTTAACGAAGGGCGTAATTGGAATTTAATACGAAGTGGTTTCCATCAATACTTAAAAATTTGTCTTCAAGAAGATTTTTTAAAGGTTCAAGATCATATTCGATCATTTTCGATCACTGATTTTATAGCGATTGAAAGTCAGATTTTCCAATTTATTTCAACTATTCAAAATGAATTAAAAGAAATAGCAGAGAAAATTATTTTGTTAGTCGAATCGATTCAAGTGGATGATTCGGAATTTGCTCGAGGAGCCAAGGGTCCCATTAATTTCTTTAGAAAATTTAGTTTAAATCCTGAACTTGAACCTAATAAATTCACCTATATTAAAGATGCTTATTCTTCTGGAAAATGGTATTCAGCTAGTTCATCTCCTTTATCTAAGGTTCAAATTGATGGGATTGCAGACCAATTATCCATTTTAAGTCAATCTTTTGTTGACATACATGAAGCAGTAATTAATAAATATTCGTTGCTTCAACTGATTAAAAAAGATATTAAGAAAATAGCTTTACTAAGTACTGTTGTCGATGAGTTAAGCATTTATCAAGCTGAAAATAACGCTGTATCCATTTCTGAGTTTTCGAAAAAGATTTATGAAGTTATTTCTCAGGATCCTGTACCCTTTATTTATGAAAAATTGGGGGATCGGTATTTTCATATTTTGATTGATGAATTTCAAGATACATCCATCCTTCAATGGCAGAATTTTATGCCACTGATTGAAAATTCCGTGAGTATCAATAAAAGAAATTTGCTCGTTGGCGACCCAAAACAATCCATTTATAAATTTAGAGGGGGAGAGGTAGGTCTAATCGCTTCGATGACAAATCAAAATTCAGATTTATTAGGTGAAAAGCTTGGATCAAACGAACTGGATCAATTTAGATATGATTATTTATTAAGTAATACTCAAAATATTAGTTTAACTAATAATTTTAGAAGTGCTAAAGAAGTGGTTGAATTCAATAATAAGTTTTTTGATTTTATTGCTAATAATTCTATCTATCAAACTTATTCGAGTTTATTAAGTCCTATATATGGGGCTAATATGAAACAGAATCCTAAATTAAACCCTAACAAAGGAAAAGGATTTGTTGATTTGGTCATTTTGAATTCTGCATCAAATGACTCGCCTTCAAAAGTTTCTGACTCGACCATGATGCTTGATGTTTGTATAGATCAAATAAAGCAAAGCATTTCAAAAGGATTTTCTTATAAGGATATTGCCATATTAACTCGAAAAAATAAGGATTCTAAATTCATTGCGATTCAGTTAAAAGAATTGGGATATCCCGTTATTTCATCTGATTCACTTTTGGTTCATTATTCATCGATTGTTGGATTTATTCACACTTTTATGAAGTTGGCGAATAATCCTGATCAATTTACGCTTCATGAATTATTGTTTCAATTTAATCAGCTTATTAGTCAGACTGAAACGATAAATGAAAACATTTCAAAAGTTAATGGAGATTATCTGCGTCATTGCATCGAATTTTTTAATGTTCATTCGATCAAATTGGATTCAGCTAAATTAACCGATCCTTTACTTGTTCCCTTTGTCTATTATTTAATTGATGAATTTAATTTATTTGCTCACAAAGAAGGAACTGAATATCTAT
>CAIZMB010000057.1 GCA_903933935.1 uncultured Cytophagaceae bacterium | reverse complement strand
GAAAAAACAAAGACGCATAAAGCGCCTTTGTCTGAATTTGTATATAAAGGAAATTAGAGAATCTCGTAGATACCTGCCACTCCTTGGCCACCACCCACACAAGCGGTCACCATTCCATATTTTTTATTGCGCCTACGAAGTTCATGGAAGAGTTGGATTGATAATTTCGCTCCCGAACAACCCAGTGGATGTCCCAAAGCTATCGCTCCTCCGTTGACATTTACTTTTTCTTGATCGATGCCTAAGGTTTTGATGACGGCCAACGACTGTGCCGCAAAAGCCTCATTCAATTCGATCAAATCGATATCTTCTAATTTTAATCCCGCTTTTTTTAAAGCGATTGGAATAGCTTCCACTGGACCAATCCCCATCAGACTAGGTTCCACGCCTGCCGCGGCATAACTGAGCATTTTGGCAATGGGCTTCAACTTATACTGTTCCATAAATTTTTCTGAAACCACAAGCACAAAGGCCGCTCCATCAGACGTTTGAGAAGCATTTCCTGCCGTAACAGAACCACCCATAGCAAACACGGGTTTCAATTTCCCTAATGCTTCCAAAGTGGTATCGGCACGTGGACCTTCATCCTGAGAAACCACCCATTCGCGCGTTTTTTTCGTACCTGATTTAGCATCAAAATAATTCTCGGAAACTTTCACGGGAACAATTTGGTCTGTAAATAAACCTGCTTTCTGAGCAGCTAAGGCTTTTTGATGGGATGCGAATGAAAAAGCATCTTGCTCTTCCCGTGTCACATTATATTTTTTACTCACTTCCTCCGCCGTTAATCCCATCCCGATGTAATAATCCGGGTTTTCATTGGCGATTCCGTAATTTAATACTGTTTTATGCCCCATCATCGGCAACATCGTCATCGATTCCGTTCCACCGGCAATGACACAATCCGCCATACCTGAGGCTACTTTGGCAGAAGCCAATGCAATTGCTTCCAATCCAGAACCGCAATAGCGATTGATGATAAATCCGGGAACACTTTTGGGTAAGGACAATAAAGAAATGTAGCGCGCCATTTGCATGCCTTGCTCCGCTTCTGGAATTGCATTTCCCACGATTAAATCGTCGACCAAAGCCGGGTCCAACGAAGGAACCTGCGCCATTAAATGTTTAATCACTTCTGCTGCCAAATCATCCGGCCGCATGGTGCGAAATCCTCCCCGATTGGCCTTAGCCACAGCCGTACGATATCCAGCTATTATGTATGCATTCATGTTCGTAATTGATTAATTTCTTAAAGGTTTTCCGCCACTTAATAGGCTTCCGATTCTGTCCATGGTTTTTTGTTCTCCAGTCAGCGATAAAAATGCTTCGCGCTCAAGATCCAATAAATATTGTTCGCTAACTTGTTGGGGTACATCCAAATCACCTCCACAAATAGCAAAAGCTAATTTGTTTGCAATCAAGGCATCATGTTCCGAAATATATCGGCCCATTAGCATCCCCTGAATTCCTGCTTTGAATAAAGCCAAGCCTTGCTTGCCCTCAACCCACACATCGCTTCGGCGATTTTTTTGTACATATCCAGCTTCTGCTAATAAGATGGCTTCTTTTTTTGCCTCACTAATGACTTGGCTTCGGTTTAATACAATGCGATCCTGAGTTCGTAAATAGTTCATTTCAAGCGCCTCATGTGCGGAAGTACTTACTTTCGCGGTCGCGATATTCATGAAGGCTTGTTGGAGTCGATTCAACTCCACATCCCCCGTTCTCCGCGCATCGCCCATTCTCAATGCCATCTCTTTCGTTCCACCACCCGCTGGGATTAAACCTACGCCCACTTCCACTAAACCCATATACAATTCTGAATGAGCCACAATTTTATCTGCATGTAAGTTGATTTCGCAACCACCGCCTAAAGCTAAGGTATGTGGCGCCACCACCACTGGAATGCTGGAATAGCGAACGCGCATCATGGATTCTTGGAATGTGGCAATCATTTGGTTCACTTCGTCGAATTTCTTCTCGATGCCAAACATGTACAACATACCTAAATTTGCACCGGCCGAAAAAGCTTCGTTGGATTCATTTCCAATAACCAAACCACGAAAATCTTTTTCTGCCGTTTCAATGGCATGGGCAAGGCCTTCTAGGACTCCTTGGCCCATCGTATTCATTTTTGAATGGAATTCTAAGCCCACGATGCCATCACCTAAATCGATGATGTGAGCGTCGTCATTTTTAAATACGGTGTTAGTCGGTTTAAGAATCGACAAACTGATTTGTTTTTCTTGGCCAGGAATGACTTGATAGCTTTTGCTGGCTAAGTCGTAATAGTGACGTTTTCCCCCTTCGGTTTTGTAGAAAGTTGAGTGGCCGAGGGCCAACATCTCTTTCACCCATGGCGCAGGAGATAGGCCTAAATCTGCCATCATCGCATTCGCCTTTTCGACGCCAATTGCATCCCAAGTTTCAAATACGCCCATTTCCCAACCAAAACCTGCACAAATAGCTTGGTCGATTTTCACCAAGTCATCCGCGATTTCAGGTACGCGATTGGATGCGTAGCGGAAACCGTCTAAGATTGTTTTGCGGTAAAACTCACCGGCTAAGTCTTGGCCTGCCAATAGAAGCGCGAAGCGATCAGCTAATTGGTCTACAGCTTTTGAGCGTTCCAGCGTTTCAAAGGAAACTCGTTGGGCCGCCCGATATTCAAACGTCTGCAAATCCAAACTTAAGATGACCGTTTTGCCCTTGTCGTCTTTGGTCTTTTTATAAAATCCCTGGCCGGTTTTATCTCCAAGCCATTTGTTGTCCATTAATTTTTGCATCATTGAAGGCAATTCGAAAATCGATTTGCTTTCATCTTCCGTTAACGCCGCTTTCAAATTATTTGCGACATGAACTGTGGTATCTAAACCGACCACATCGGAAAGTCGGAAGGTGCCTGATTTCGGTCGGCCTACCACTTTAGAAGTCAATTTATCTACTTGCTCTACACTTAATCCTAATTCTTCCACGACTTTCATCGTTTGCATCATGGAATAAACACCGATGCGGTTGGCGATAAATGCCGGGGTATCTTTACAAAGAACTGTTGCTTTCCCCAATTGCGTTTCGCCATAGGCCAATAAAAATTCAATGACCGCTGGATCTGTTTTTGGAGTCGGAATGATTTCTAATAAACGTAAATAACGAGGAGGATTAAAGAAGTGAGTTCCACAAAAATGCGCTTGAAAATCTGCTGAACGGCCTTCTGCCATTAAATGGATGGGAATTCCAGAAGTATTGGACGTGATTAAAGTTCCCGCTTTCCGGAATTGCTCAACGCGATCATATAAAGATCTTTTGATGGCTAAATTCTCGACAACCACTTCCATGATCCAATCGGCATCTACGATCCCAGACAAATTATCATCAAAATTTCCTAGTTGGATATTAGCCGCAAATCCGGCTTGATATAAGGACGCAGGTTTTGATTTTAATGTTTGTTGGAAGGCAAGATTGACAATTCTATTCTTCACTAAAGGGCTTTCAAGAGATAAACCCTTTGCTTCTTCTTCGGCATTCAATTCTTTTGGCGCGATGTCTAAAAGAAGGACTTGTACTCCAATGTTTGCGAAATGACAGGCTATACGTGAGCCCATGATTCCTGAGCCTAGTATGGCTACTTTTTTAATTGAACGATTCATCAGAAATGATATTTGTTTTTAACAGTTTAATGAGGTTAACTCTCATTGGTTTTCAAAGAATAATCGTTTTTGAAAGCCAAGAAGTAAATATAAATAAAATTTAAAGTGTTATGCAAGCATACTAAATTAAATTTCATAAAACACAATCAAAATCATAAATACCTAATTTACGGCAATGAACGATTAAAAAATGAGTCTGAATTTAGGCGTTTTCTACGTAGCTTGAAATCGGCTCGCAAGCACAAACCAAATTACGATCTCCATAGGCGGAATCTATTCGAGAGACGGTTGGCCAGAATTTCGCCGACTTCACATAGGGCAATGGGAACACCGCTTTTTCTCTTGAATAGGGGCGATTCCATTCGCCGATTAAAACAATGTTTTGGGTATGCGGTGCATTTTTCAATACATTATTTAGTTTATCGGCGCTTCCATTTTCTACTTCTCTAATTTCTTCTCGGATGCTTAATAAGGCATCGCAAAACCGATCTAACTCTTCTTTGTTTTCTGATTCTGTCGGTTCGATCATCAGGGTGCCAGCGACCGGAAATGATAGGGTAGGAGCATGGAAACCATAATCCATAAGTCGTTTCGCAATGTCTTCAGCCTCAACACCAGCAGAAATTTTAAAGGGTCTGCAATCGACAATCATCTCATGTGCGCAACGGCCTTGAGAACCTGTGTATAGAATTGGGAATTCTTTTTCCAATCTTGCTTTGATGTAATTGGCATTTAAAATCGCTGTTTCCGTAGCTCTCGTTAATCCTTCTCCACCCATCATGGCAATGTATGCGTAGGAGATCGCTAAAATACTGGCAGATCCAACTGGCGCAGCTGAAACTGCTCCATGCGATTCTGCGGCAACAGAATCAGTCATTACGTGACCTGGTAAAAAAGGAACTAATTGTTTCGCAACGCCGATAGGCCCCATTCCTGGACCACCGCCTCCGTGAGGAATACAAAAAGTCTTATGTAAATTTAAGTGACATACATCGGCACCAATCGTTGCTGGGGAAGTTAATCCCACCTGAGCGTTCATATTGGCGCCATCCATGTAAACTTGTCCACCAAAATCATGAATCATTTGGCAAATTTCCTGAATGGATTCTTCAAAAACACCGTGGGTACTTGGATAGGTGACCATTAAGCAGGCCAAATTATCTTTGTGTTCTTCAGCCTTTGCACGTAAGTCGGCCACATCGATGTTGCCATTTGCATCACAAGCAGATACGACTACTTTCATCCCTGCCATCACAGCTGAGGCTGGATTTGTTCCATGTGCTGAGGAAGGAATTAAGGCAATATTCCGGTGCGAATCACCTCTTGAGGCATGATAAGCACGGATTACCATTAAACCCGCATACTCACCTTGCGCACCAGAGTTTGGTTGCATCGACATGGCCGCAAAACGGGTAATTTCACATAACCAATCGTTTAATTCCATGATTAATCGTTGGTACCCGCGGGTCTGATCCCCCGGTGCAAATGGATGAATTTTTCCGAGCTCTGGCCAAGTCACAGGGATCATTTCAGTCGTCGCATTCAACTTCATCGTACATGAACCTAAGGAAATCATGGAATGCACCATGGATAAATCTTTGGATTCTAAGGATTTTAAATAGCGCAACATCCCATGTTCGGAATGGTATTTATGAAACACTTCATGCGTCATGAATGAGCTCTTGCGAGTTAAAGAAGCAGGAATTTGCCAAGCGACTGTTAACTCATCTCCACCGATGCCATGGTTTTTGGCTCTTTGGAAAAAGGCTAAAATAGCGACCACATCATCTTCTGAACTCGTTTCGTCAAGGTTGATGCTTAATTTATTAGGGTCATTTTTAAAGTACCTAAAGTTCCTTTGGGCTTCCTCTGCATAAGCCCTAATTTCTTCTGTTAATTCCCCTGTCTGAACAGTTAACGTATCAAAATGCTGCGTATTTTCTAAGTTGAAGCCTAATTTTTTAAGTCCGGCACCTAACAATTCCGTCAATCCATAAATTTTTCCAGCAATATTTTTCAATCCTTCTGGTCCATGGTAAATGGCATAGGCTGCTGCCATGATGGATAAAAGTACTTGGGCCGTACAAATATTGGAAGTCGCTTTTTCTCTCCGAATATGTTGTTCACGCGTTTGCAAGGCCATTCTTAATGCGCGATTTCCCTCTGAATCTAAGGAAACGCCAATGATCCTTCCCGGAATGCTTCTTTTGTATTTTTCTTTTGTGGCAAAAAATGCGGCATGCGGTCCACCAAATCCCATGGGAACACCAAATCGTTGAGAACAACCTACTACCACATCCGCGCCCCATTCTCCCGGAGGAGTTAATAAAGTTAATGCTAACAGATCCGCAGCCACGACCACTTGGACATCGTTTTCTTTCGCCGCATCGACTAAATTTTTATAATCAAACACTTCACCATTGGCCGCGGGATATTGCAATAGCATCCCAAAAAATTTCGTGTCGGTTACGTCGACGGATTGATGATCCCCTACTATAATTTCAATGCCGATAGGTTCAGCACGCGTTTTTAAAACATCAATCGTTTGAGGCAAACACAGGGAAGAAACAAAAAATGCATCGCCCTTATCTGCTGATTTTTGACCAAATAACATCGTCATCGCTTCTGCGGCCGCCGTTCCTTCGTCGAGCAAAGAGGCATTAGCTAACTCCATGCCCGTCAGATCGATGATCAAAGTTTGGTAATTTAATAACATTTCTAACCTACCTTGAGCAATTTCTGCTTGGTATGGGGTGTAGGCTGTATACCACGCAGGATTTTCTAAAATATTTCTCAGAATAACTGTCGGTGTGATTGTATCATAATAGCCTAACCCTATGTGACTTTTAAATATCTTATTTTGCCCCATTATTTGTTTAAAATCCCGTAAAAATTCAAACTCAGTTTTAGGATTTGGTAAACGTAATTCATGTGCCAATCGGATTTTAGAAGGGACAGTTTGATCGATGAGTGTCTCAAGACTATTGACTCCAATAGTTTTTAACATGGCATCTAAATCCTTTAGATTTGAATTATTATGTCTCAGTGAAAAATCTTCTCGGTATTTGAAATTTGGGTGCATAGTTGATTGCAGAAATTTTGTTGAAAAACTTGACAAAAATAATCTTTTTTTAGCGATTTATTTTTCAATTGTTAACTTCGCCTTCCCAAAAAATGTTTTATAAAATGAAAAAATCAACAATCTATGTATTAGCCCTAATTTTAGTGGCTAAATTAATTCCAACAATTGTGTTGGCCCAAGGAAATCCAGTACCATATGCCTATACGATAAAGGCGGAGGACTTAAAAAAGCATTTGACATTTTTAGCTTCTGATAGTCTGAAAGGTCGGAATACAGGTTCCGCCGAACAAAAAGTGGCGGCCAATTACATTGCTGATCATTTTAAGAAAGTAGGTTTAGCACCAGTTCAAGGAAGTTATTTTCAAAAAGTAGGCTTAGCGAATCGTTCGTGGTCCACGGTTTCATTTTCTTCTCGAGGAAAAAATTATGAATACATGGACCAATTTATGGCCACTGCTTTGGCACCCGTGGCTGCCAATTCAAAATTATCTGCGGTTTTTGCAGGCTTTGGAGTCGAGCAAGGAGCTTATAAAGATTTTAGTCAATTAAAAGCAAAAGGTGCTATTGTCATTGCTTTTGAAGGTGAGGCCAAAGATGAATCTGGTAATTATGTCCTGTCTGGAACAAAGGACCCTTCTATTTTCGGAAAGGGAGATGGTTGGAAAGAAAAATTAAAACGATCACAAGCGGCTGGAGCCAAAGGATTGATTTTAATTTCAGCTAAGTCTGGCAAAGATTTTGGAAATGAATTGCGTCAACGCCAAATCATGATGAAGCGCTTTGGTAATGAGCGTATGGTCTTTACAGATCAAGCAGCTGCCGCAAATGAGGCTCCTGTATTAATGGTTTCTGCTGCCGTGGCTGCTGAAATGTTAGGAACGACTGAAACCGAATTATTAGCTTTCAAATCGGATTTGGCACGCCAGAAAAAATCAGTATCCTCTAAGTTTAAACCAGCGCCGATTAATTTAACGATTGAAAGAACTGAAAAGCCAGTTGACACATACAATGTGGTTGGTTTTTTAGAAGGCACAGATAAAAAAGAGGAGGTTGTCGTAATTACGGCTCATTATGATCACATTGGCGTTTCTGCCGATGGAAAAATTAATAATGGAGCCAATGATGATGGTTCCGGTACCGTAACGGTCATGCAAGTAGCGGAGGCCTTTGGTCGGGCTGCTGCGGCTGGTAACAAACCACGCAGAAGTATTTTATTTATGACGGTGACTGGGGAAGAAAAGGGATTATTGGGTTCTGAATATTACTCAAATCACCCTTTGTTCCCATTGGAAAATACGGTTTGTGATTTAAATATTGACATGACGGGTCGCCGTGATGAGGGACATGAAGGAAAACCAGATTACATTTATGTGATTGGTTCTGATAAATTGTCATCTCAATTGCATGATGTGCTATTAGAGCAAAACAAAAATCACATGGGCTTGGATTTGGATTTTACATTTAATGATCCGAATGATCCAAATCGTTTTTATTACCGCTCAGATCATTACAATTTCGCCAAGAAAAAAATCCCGGTAGCCTTCTTCTTTAATGGGGTTCATGATGATTATCATATGCCAACGGACGACGTTGAAAAGATTGATTTTGACCAAGTTCAGAAAATAGGCCGATTGGTATTTTATATGGCTTGGGATATTACAAATCGCAATGAACGATTAAAGGTAGATTCAAATAAGCCTTAAAGAATTTCAATTTTTTAATGGATAGCGTTTGGCGAGAAATTGTCAAACGCTATTTTTTTCTATTCATATTTCATAAAATTCAATGGGCAAATCGTCCGGGTCAGCGATGAAAGTAAATTTCTTGCCCGTGAATTCATCGATACGAATGGGTTCTGAACTAATATTTTCGGAGCTTAATTGGCGTACTGTTTCCTCGATATCTTTCACTTGAAATGCAATGTGCCTTAATCCACAGGCCTCAGGCCTTGAAGTTCTTTTAGGTGGATTTGGAAATGAAAATAGTTCGATGATGTATTGTTCACCCAGCGCCAAATCTAATTTATAGGAATCTCTGGCTTCTCGGTATACTTCTCGGACAATACTTAGACCTAATTTTTCAGTATAGAATTTTTTAGAAATGGCGTAATCACTGCAAATAATGGCCATGTGGTGCACGGAGCTTATGCCTAAATTTCCCATGAATGAATTTAAAAAAGGTTGATTTTAAATTAAAAAGGATAAATAATTTCCTTTTGTTTTTCCTTGTCGATGAGCATTTTCGAGTTTGAACTTCTTAGTTTTTCCCCTAATTTTTTGGCTAAAAATTGGCCTTTTTCTGGGTTGAGATTAAATAAATTATTTTTCTCTGATAGGTCGGTACGCGTGTTATATAATTCAAAATGTTGGTCTTTGTGGAAAAATATAAGTTTCCAATCTCCTTGGCGAATGGCACTAAAGGGTTGGATATCTGTTGATCCATTAGTCCTCATGTGCGGATGATGCCAGGTGAAAAATCGATTTTGATTCGATTTTTTTCTTTGAACAATTGGCACTAAAGAAAGACCATCTACATGCTGTATTTTTCCCTTAGGCTTCATGTTGGTTAGTTGGAGTATACTCGGAAAAATATCATCTACAATAATATTTTCGTGATTGATGCTTCCTTTTTTTCCTATTCCTGACATGACAAAAGGAATGCGCAAACCCCCTTCATACCCTGAGGTTTTCCCACTTCTTAGTGGAGTATTGTAGGTATTTCTCCCATTTTTCCCTCTGCCTACATCCGTCAGTCCGCCGTTGTCAGAAAGGAATACGATCACGGTATTTTCGGTTAATTTATTTTCATCTAAATAATTGATCCAGTCGCCTAAGCTCTTGTCCATTCCTTCTACTAAAGAGGCGTATTTAGCTTCAGTACTATCAATTTCAAGGTCATAATAATGTTGTACAAATCGTTTATCTGCTTGGATTGGCGTGTGTACCGCATAATTTGAAAACAGTAAAAAGAATGGTTTTGGATGGGTTAACACCGAATCCATGACACGCATTGTTTCTTGAGTTAAAGCTTCTGTTAGGTGAATATCTTTTCCCCAAAAGCGATTAAGATGAGGTACGGCTCGGATGTCGTTTGGTGTCCCATTTGTTTTATTTCCGAAATTTTGCAATCCTGAATAGCTAGCGGGTTGTCCTGCTGCTGAACCTCCAATATTAATTTGAAACCCATGCAAGGTAGGATTCTCGCCGGGGCTTCCATAGGCGCCAAAATGTGCCTTTCCTGCATGGATGGTTGCATATCCATTTTCTGATAAGATGGTGGCAATGCTTGTCGCATGAATACTATTTTTGTTCTCATATGGACTTAGTCCGTTCATATTCCAAGCGGGTACTTGAAATTTTGGATCTCCACCTTCATCCGGATTTTTGTCTTTTTGGAAAGTCCATGAGGTGACTTTGTGAGAAAGCGCATTCATTCCTGTGAGTAAGGAAACGCGCGTAGGCGTGCAGTTCTGATTCGCATACGCGTGCGTAAACTTAATTCCTCGGGCGGCTAATTTTTCCAAATTAGGTGTTCGGTATAAGGAATTCCAAGGCGTTTTTTGGTCGGCAAAAGGGAGGGATAGATCTTGCCAACCGAGATCATCGACTAAAAAGATGAGAAAATTTTTGGGTTTTTGTTTTTCGGCGTGTAGGGAAAAGCCACATAAAAAGGCACCTAACACTAGTATTTTTCTCATCATTATTTCATGGGAGTTGAGTGCATTAAGTCCATTTGCCAACGACCTTTTTCTTTGCGCAAAATAGCTGACTCGAGCCATTTTATGGTCACATTTCTCGTTTTTGATGTTATTTCTGCTTTATTTTTATAATAAACCCAAGCCCGATTTTTGTCTATTTTTGTCTCAAGAAAATCAAATGAATTTCGCCTCAAATAACCTTCAGGTTTGGGCCTACTTATTTTGTTGGCCAGCGTGTCAATCGTCCAAATTTCTCCATTCTCTAAAAGTATAAAACCTTCTGAAACTTCGGATTTCATCTGAGGTATATTGGCCACACTTAATGCATCAAAAAAGCGAGTGATTACTTGTTGGACTTCCCCTTTTTCCGGCGTTTGCGCAAAAGAAAATTGGGTAATTAGCAATAAGAAAAAGCTTATTTTTTTGATCATTTTGACGTTTAATAATTTCCAAATATAAGAGAATCCAATTATTTATTTAACTTAGATTTTCAAAACTTATTCACATGCAAAGACGTGACTTCCTTCAATCTTCTCTTCTGGCCTCAAGTTTAACCTCTATCTCTGGAGCTAATCCAATCATCGCCAAACCGGCTTTAGAACCTAAAATAAAATTAAGCGTTTCCAGTTATTCTTATTGGCATTTCAAGGGAGAGCAATTTCCAATTGAAAAGGTCATTGACGATGCAGCTGCTTTGGGTTTAGAAGGGATAGATATTTTGCACCGACAAATGAAAAGTGAGGATAATGCCTATATGCAAAATATAAAAAAACATGCATTTTTGAATGGAATCGCATTGACTTGTTTGTCGATTCATCAGGGTTTTGTGACTCCAGATAAAGCTGAATTGAAAAAGCATGTGGATCATACGATTCATTGCATTGAATTGGCTTATAAGATGGGAATTCCTTGTTTACGCTTAAATACGGGCCGTTGGAATACCATCAAGTCGTTTGACGATTTAATGAAAAACAGGGGCATTGAACCAATTTTGCCAGGCTATACCGAAGCCGATGGATATAAATGGTGCGTGGAAGGTATTCAACAATGTTTAGCTAAAGCTGAAGAATGTGGTGTATTACTCGCTTTAGAAAATCACTGGGGGCTTGGTTCCACTCCAGAAGGAATGTTGAAAATACACGAAACAGTTAATTCTCCATGGCTAGGTCTACTCATGGATACAGGAAATTTCTTGGAAGAACCTTACGATAAACTTGAGAAAATTGCTTCGAAAACAAGCTTTGTTCAAGCAAAAACGTATTACGGAGGTGGCGAATGGTATTCTCTTGAACTGGATTATAAACGTATTATTCAGATCTTAAAGAAGGTGAATTACCAGGGCTATATTTCGATCGAATTTGAGGGGAAAGAAGCTGCGTCTACAGGCGTTCGTAAAAGTGTAGAACTGCTTAGAAAGGCTTTGGCCTCATAAAGCGTTAATGATGTAGTTGGAAAACTGAATATTGATTTTTCCGGTTTTACTCACATTTTTGGGTTGCTCAACCGAGGCAGATCGATTGATATCTACCACAACTCCTTTGGGAATTTTGAATTTTTTCACATCCACAGAAAATGTTAATTCATCGGGTAGGCCAAATTCCTTTTGTTTGCCATACGTGTAATCTGCGACCACGGTTCCATTCGTCCGAGTGGTAATTTGAGATTTTAAGATCAATGCTTCGTCGGTGTCTACCCATATTTTAGCCAGCACAATTTCTCCGGCATCGTTGCTGGGCAATAGGGTAATCGATTCCGTTTTGATTTTTTGGACTACCTCGTAACCCGTGAAAATAGCGGTATAACTCGCTTTGTTTTTCAGCATAATCGCCAAATCAGTGAAGCCTTTTTTAGGTAAAATAGCAATCCCCTGTGTTTTCATTTTGATCTCATCCGGCTGCTTAAATTCAATTTTAGCTTTCACGGGTAGAATTTTAATTAAGGGAATATCGGATTTGATTTTTGCGTCTACGGTATATTTTTTTACACGGTTCATTTGGCTAATGACGGAGGCGACGGTTTTGTTGGCATCTTGACCCAAAACCACATTAGAGATAAAAAGCAATAAAAATAGTCGGAGCATCATGCGGTTATATCTTTTTTATTGAACACATAAATCGAAATGGAAATCAAAAAAACGTTGTGAATGAACAAAATTAAGATGGAGTTTTTAATGTCTTGAATCGGAAGCGGGTCTTCAAAAAACGAACGCCATGAGGCCATGTGGGTAGTTAGTAAAAAAGGCCTCACGGAATCAAATACATGAACATCTAGCGTCCCAATGATGGTAAACAACAAAATAATGGACATGGTAGTCACGATGGGTCCTATCGAATTATCCGTAAAACATGACAGGCAAATGGACAAGGAACTGACGGTAAACAAAGCTAAAAAAGCGACTAAAAATCCACCCAAATAACGCCAATTGACATCCGCCTCTTGCAAAATCACCAATCCATCACTATTTAAAACCATTAAATCGCCTGTTCCAAATAACATTTTACCCATGATGACCGACATAAATCCCAGCCAAACGATCACCATTAAGGTATAAATTCCACCCGCAATAAATTTCGAAAGGAGCAAAGAGGTTCTGGAAATCGGTTGGGTTAACAGCATGCGAATGGTACCCATGGCGGCTTCTCCAGAAACTAAATCGCCCGTCACAAGTGCGATCAATAATGGAATTTGGACTATCAGCATTTGAAGAATGATGAAGGCAACTAAGTTTCCATTTAATACATTTCCTTCAAAACTTAACGTCTGTTCGAAAGACGAGGTGACAAATGAAATAATGGACATTCCATCTGATTTTAAGGCAAATAAGATGACGCCCACTAAAACGGTTATTGCCGCAATCCCCAAATAACTTCTTGGCTTAAGAGCGATTTTAATCACTTCATTATAAATGCTTTTGATGAAAATCATGCGTTTACCATTTTAATGAAATAATCCTCTAATTTTCGTTTTGCTTCGATTGAAAAAATTCCAATCCCAGCATTGACAAGGTCTTTGTTTAACTCACTAATCTTCGATTTTTCCATAGGTAATTCAATGCTCGTCTCATTGATGTCCGTTATTTGAATGTTTGGATATTGATTCATGATCAACGCTTTCGATTTATTTTTATCAGAAACCTCTAACCTGACCACTAAATCTTCGCTGTTCATTAATGCCTTTACATCCCCTTCTACGACCGAAACTCCTTTGTTGATAATCACCATGCGGTTACAAATGATTTCTATTTCGGCCAAATTATGAGAGGAAAGGATTACGGTTTTATGCTGTTCGTTTTTTAAACGCAGGATTAAATTTCGGATGTCAATAATCCCTTGTGGATCTAATCCGGTGGTGGGTTCATCCAATACAATCAGATCTGGATTGTGTAATAATGTCTGAGCGATGCCCAACCTTTGCTTCATTCCGTGCGAGAAACTTGAAAATTTATCTTGTTCTCGGCCCCCAAGTCCCACAAAATCGAGCATCTTGTAAATTTCTTTTTTACCTACGGACACACGGGAGAGTCTAGAAAATATTTCTAAATTTTTATAGGCAGAAAGGTATTTGTAGAAATCGGGTTTTTCGATAATGCTTCCGGTCCGAGATAAAATCTCATTTCGATCAGTGAAAATGGACTTCCCAAATATTTTAATGGTTCCCGAGTCGGGTTTAGTAAGCGAAAGCATGCATCTGATCGTCGTACTCTTTCCGGCTCCATTAGGACCTAAAAAACCATAAACATCTCCTTGGTTGACGTGAAAACTTACATCTTTGACTGCCTCAAACAAGCCAAATTTTTTAGCAATGGATTTTATTTCAATGATTTTTTCTGACATACTTAGGGAAAAGTAATTTTATAAACTCTAATCGCTGAAAAAAGTTCAATCTTTTATAGGAAATCGTCACGCCTAGGGCTAAATACGTCAATTAATTCACCCTCCTCCAAGCATACTGCTCCATGAATTTCGCCAGTAGGGACAAAATACACATCGCCAGCCTCTAAAATAGATTTCTCAGAACCAATCGAAATTTCAAATTTACCTTTTGAAACATAGGACGCTTGTGTATGTGGATGATGGTGTAAGGTTCCAATGGCATTTTGGTCAAAACCCACTTTCACAATCATCATGGATTCATTTTGTGCCATTACTTTCCTTCTAATTCCGTCTCCTAATTCTAACCAATCAACAAATGCGTCTTCTATGAGTTTTTCTGATTTCATGATAAAATTTATTTTGAAGGAATTAGGTCTGATTTTGCCAAAAATGCATTCAATTCTTTAATATTTATTTAAATTCGTTTTTAAAGAATGAGAAGTCCTGTAGATTTTAACTTATGACTTTTGTTCGACAAGCCAACCTACAAATTACTTTTGAATGCAAGATAATTCAAGCGAAAGTGACAATCAAGCACATTTGAAAAAAGTACTTAGTCCTTTAATGTTGTGGGGACTTGGGGTGGGTTATGTCATTTCCGGCATGTATTTCGGCTGGAATTTAGGTTTAATAGAAGGTGGAACGTTGGGTTTGGCCATTGCCACAGGGATAGTTATTGTGCTTTATGCCTGTTTTAGTTTCTCTTATGCGGAGTTAGCTTGCGCCATTCCAAAGGCAGGAGGGGTTTTCGATTATGCCAATAAAGCCTTTGGGGATCATGTAGGATTCATTGCGGGCATCGCCCAAATGATCGAATTTATTTTTGCACCGCCAGCGATTGCTTTTGGAATTGGTGCCTATTTTAATTTATTTTTCCCCGATATCCCTATTTTGTGGATTTCCTTATCGGCCTATTTCGTATTCACTGCATTAAATATTTATGGGGTAAAAGCCGCGGCAACTTTTGAATTATGGATTACCATCATCGCGGTGGTGGAAATTTTAATTTTTGCGGGGGTTACTTTGCCTCATTTCAAATGGGCTAATATGCAGCAAAATGCATGGCCTAATGGTTGGTTTGGTGTGGTCGCCGCCTTACCCTTTGCCATTTGGTTTTTCTTGGGCATCGAGGGATTGGCCAACGTAGCCGAAGAGGCGAAAAATCCTCAAAAGGATATTCAACGAGGTTTTGGTTCCGCACTCTTCACCCTAGTAATTTTATGTGTTTTAGTATTTGTTGCTGCCATTGGGGTAGGGGGTTGGGAAGCCATTGTTTTTAAAGATGGCCTTTCCGGTGAAACCTCAGATTCGCCGCTTCCCTTGGCTATGGGTCAAATCGTGGGCGCTAATTCTTTGCTTTTTCATTTACTTCTGACCGTGGGTCTTTTTGGTTTAATTGCCTCTTTTCATGGATTGATTTTGGCGGCGGGTAGATCTACTTATGAGTTTGGTTTTAAAGGTTTTGCTCCTCATTTTTTAGGAAAATTGCATCCTACATTTTTGACGCCTACCAACGCACTTTTGTTCAATATGGGAATTGGTATCCTAGCTTTATTGACCAATAAAACAGCTGAAATTATCACGATTTCCGTGATGGGAGCCTTGACGCTTTATTTTATCGCCATGCTTTCATTGCTTCGTTTAAGAAAAAATGCGCCTAATTTACCTAGGCCATTTTCGGTTCCAGGGTATCCTATAACGCCTTTATTGGCTTTGATGATTTCAGGTGCATCCTTGGTTTTAATTGCCTATAATAATTCAAATTTGTTTTTTATTTATGCAGGGATCATTCTAATTTGCTTCCTTCTTTTTAAATTGTTTGTTCCAAAAAAACCTGTTTTATAATGACTGAAAATCAAATACTTGATTATGTGCGGGAGCATCCAGACCAACGAGTTAAAGTCGCTTTGGTGGATATCGACGGTGTTTTAAGAGGAAAGTACATTAGCACCGAAAAATTTTTGTCCGTGGTCCAATCTGAAATGGGATTTTGTAACGTGGTCTTTGGTTGGGACATGGCTGATGTGGCCTACGAAAATTCTCAGTATACGGGTTGGCATTCTGGATATCCAGACGCCCCAGCCCGCATCGATTTATCTTCATTTAGAATGATTCCCTGGGAAAATAATGTCCCATTTTTCCTATGTGAATTAATTGATTCTCCCAAAAATAGCGCAGCCGTTTGTCCTCGAAATGTATTGAAAAAGGTGATTAGCCAAGCACAAAATGCGGGATTTACCCCATTCTTCAGCCAAGAGTTTGAGTGGTTTAATTTTGAAGAAACACCTGCATCTGTTAACGATAAAAATTTCCAAAACCTAAAGCCTCTAAGTCCAGGGATGTTTGGTTATTCCATTTTAAGAAGCACTTTGCGTAACGATTTTTTCAATTCTTTATTTTCAGATTTAAGTTCTTTTGGAATACCTTTAGAAGGTTTGCATACAGAAACAGGTCCTGGAGTTTACGAGGCTGCGATCGCTTATTCGGGTATTTTGGAAGCAGCAGATCGGGCTGTTTTGTTCAAGTCTTCCGTGAAAGAACTGGCGTACAAGCAGGGGATAATGGCCACTTTTATGGCTAAATGGGATGAGAATTTGCCCGGTTGCAGTGGTCACGTGCACCAAAGTCTTTGGGATGAAGATGCGGCAAAAAATTTATTTTATGACGAAAAGGATGCGCAAGGAATGAGTCAAACGATGCGGCATTATATCGCAGGCCAACTACATTGTTTGCCTGTCATTTTACCTTTGTTGGCCCCCACCATCAATTCATATAAACGATTAGTGGAAGGAGCTTGGGCTCCCACTACCTTAACATGGGCCGTGGACAACCGAACCGTCGCTTTGCGCGCTTTGCCTGGTAGCAAAAAAGCGACCCGACTAGAAACTCGGGTTGTAGGTTCAGATGTAAATCCATTTCTGGCGATGGCCGCATGTTTAGCCAGTGGCTTGTACGGAATAAAACATCAATTAGCTTTGCAAGAACCGACGGTAGGAAATGGCTATGCGGATGAGTCGAACGGGCGATTGCCAGGAAATTTGCAGAAGGCCACGGAGGCCATGAAGCATTCGCCGATTGCCCAGGAATTATTTGGTGAAGCGTTTGTAAGCCATTTTGTGGCTTCTAGGGAATGGGAATGGCAACAGTATGGCCGAGTAGTCAGTGATTGGGAAAAAAGAAGGTATTTCGAAATAATTTAAGATGGATTTTAATCAAGTAAGACAATTTAATTTTCCAACCATCATTCGGTTTGGGGCTGATGCCGTAAAAGAATTAGCACCGTATTTAAAAAATCAGGGTTTCTTAAAACCGTTGATCGTCACCGATCCGGTGATTGCGGAACTTCCGTTTTTTAAAAATATTTGTGCCGATTTACGTGGTGCCGGAGTCTCAGTGGAAGTTTTTTCTGCTATACATAAAAATCCGGTTAAGTCGGATGTGTATGCCGGAACGGCTGTTTGGGATGCAACTCATCGCGATTGTTTGATCGGAATTGGGGGTGGTGCGGCTTTGGATGTTGCCCGGGCGATTGTACTCCAAGTAAATCATCGCGAGGATTTGTTTGTCTATGATGATTTGATCGGTGGTGATGTCTATGTGACGAACGATGTGCCACATTTTATCACGATTCCGACTACCTCTGGAACCGGAAGTGAAGTAGGAAGGTCTGCCATTATCGCGGATGATGAAACGCACCAAAAAAAGATTTTATTTTCCCCGAAGCTCTTAGCGAAAATTGTTTTTGCTGATCCGCTCTTGACCATGGAATTACCTGCATTTGTTACGGCAGCTACGGGAATGGATGCTTTAACTCATAATATGGAGGCTTATTTGGCCAAAAATTACCATCCTATGTGTGATGGAATTGCCTTAGAGGGAATGCGCTTAGTCGCTGATTCTTTGGTGGATGCGGTACGTCAACCGGATTTAAATGCCAGGTCAAAAATGTTATTGGCCTCCATGATGGGTGCCATTGCTTTCCAAAAAGGTTTAGGGGTGGTTCATTCCTTAGCTCATCCACTTTCTTCTTTATTAGATACACATCATGGCTTAGCCAATGCGGTCAATATTCCTTATGGCATGCGGTTTAACATCGCGGGATTCGAGGATCGTTTTGCTCGTATGGCCCAAGCCTTAGGATTGAAGTCGGAATCCGGGGAGTCGGTGGTTCAATATCTTTTTGATCTAAATTCACAAGTAGGCATCCCTCATCGACTAAGAGAAATTCAGGTGAAAGAGGAGCATTTAGATACCTTGGCGGCTTTGGCTTTTGCCGACTTTGCACATCCCAATAACCCTAAGCCTGTATCTCAAGCAGATTTTAGAGCATTGTATGCGGAGGCTTTATAGAATATGAAACGAGTTGGAATAACCACTTCTGATACAAACTTTCAAAATTATCCAAATTGGATTGCTGGAGAAGGGGTGGAAATTGTACAACTTTCGTACACGGAAAAAAATACACAGGATTTCGACTCTTGCGACGGTTTTGTATTGACCGGGGGCATCGATGTACATCCGGTTTTTTACCAAAATGCTAGGGTAGATTATCCTAACACGACCGTGTTTAATGAATCCCGGGATCTTTTTGAAATGCAGGTTTTTGAATTTGCGCGCCAACTAAATAAACCCGTGTTGGCTATTTGCCGTGGAATGCAATTGGTCAATATTGCCTTAGGGGGAAATTTGATTCAGGACCTTCAGGAAAATGGTTTTGAGAATCATAGAAAAGGATCTGAGAGGGATAGAGAACACAAAATCGATGTTGAACCAGGGACTTTATTGGCACAAATTGCTGGGGTCCAGCAAGGATTTGTGAATTCAGCGCACCACCAGGGCTTAGACCAAATCGCTGATGAACTTAACGTTTCTGCTTTTTCAGAAGACGGGGTCGTCGAGGCCATCGAATACAAGGATGCCAATAAACCGTTTTTGTTAGCGGTTCAGTGGCATCCGGAGCGGATGCAAATACCAGCTTCAAACTTAGCTTTTTCTCAAAATATACGCAGCGCTTTTATGGAAGCCATGCTTAAAAATTAACTAATGAATATTTACAATCCCGCCACAGAAGAAATTATTACTAGCGTTCAAGAGGATAACGAGGCTAGCCTGGCATTAAAATTTGAACGATTAAAAAAATCAGCAAAAGTATGGGCAGCTGTTCCGATTCAAATCCGAGCAGAAATTTTGGAGAAATTTGTGTCCTTACTCAAGGAAAATATCGAAGAATTAGCTTCTGTTTTGACGTCAGAAATGGGTAAGCCCTTGCAACAAAGTAGAAATGAAATTAACGGGGCAGGAGGAAAGGCAACGTGGTTAGCGCAACACGCGACCCAATATTTGTCGGAGGAAATCATGTCGGTTTCTGATCAGATGACAGAAAAAATTGTGCATGAACCTTTGGGCATTATCTGCAATATTTCGGCCTGGAATTATCCCTATAATGTAGGTGTTAATATTTTTGTGCCTGCATTGCTAGCGGGAAATGCGGTCATGTACAAACCCTCTGAGTATGCCACATTAACGGGTCTTCAGATAGGTAAATATTTAGTGGAGGCAGGTGTGCCGGAGGATGTATTCCAAGTGGCGATCGGGGAGGGAGAAGTAGGCAAGGCTTTATTGGACATGCCTTTTAACGGGTATTATTTTACGGGTTCCTATCAAACGGGTCAAAAAATTTATGAGCATGTGGCCAAAAAAATGGTTCCATGCATCCTTGAATTAGGCGGGAAAGATCCTGTTTATGTGGCGGATGATGTGGTGGATGTGGCAGGAGCTGCGGCAGGAATTGCGGATGGTGCCTTTTACAACAATGGGCAAAGCTGTTGTTCCGTGGAGCGTATTTATGCGCAATCTGCTATATATGATGCATTTGTGAAGGCATTTGTGGCGGAAGTTACCTCATGGAAAATGGGCTCTCCCACGGAGGATGGCGTTTATATTACTGTACTAAGCCGCAGTGCCCAATTGGATGTTCTTGAATCTCAAGTCGCGGATGCGGTTGCAAAGGGAGCTCAGATTTTAATAGGAGGGAAGCGTTTAGAACGAAAGGGAAACTATTTTGAGCCTACCGTTCTTGTCAATGTAAGCAATGAAATGGCGGTGATGCGAGAAGAAAGTTTTGGTCCTATCATTGGAATTATGCGCGTTGAAAATGACGCGGAGGCAGTTGCTAGGATGAATGATACTGATTATGGCTTGACGGCTGGTGTTTATTCAGCGAGCCAACAAAGAGCCGAAACCATTTTAGCTCAAATAGATGCAGGATCAGGATATTGGAATTGTTGTGATCGGGTGAGTGCCGCTTTGCCTTGGAGTGGTCGTGGTCACTCGGGTTTTGGATCTACCCTTTCTGAGGTGGGTTTGAGGGCCTTTACAAAACCTAAAGCCTATCATTTAAGAAAATAAAAAAGAACGTGAGAATTCTCCCACGTTCTTTATAATTCATTTTTTATTTCTGTGCGTTAATCCAAGCCGCTAGTTTTTTAACATCCGCTCTAGGGAGATGGCTCATCGGGGGCATAGGCGTTGCAAAATCAGGCCAATTCGATGGCTTTGGTGCAATGATTAAAGCTTCAATTTGAGCATTGGTATAATTTCGTTTCGCCACTTCTGTGTAAGCTGGACCCACCGCTCTTTCTTTGACTTTATGGCAAGCTAAGCACGTGTGTTTCGTCAAAAGTGCTTGCGCTTCCTTATCCGAAATGATTTGCGTTTTGGTGATTTTTGGACCCGCTTCTTTGGTTTGATTATCAGGAGTATTGGCTTCTTTACCTGCATCTATTTTCTCTTTGGCCGCTTTCGGTTTTGGAGTTACTAATGGAATGTTTGCTTTCGATCCATTGGGAATCGTGTTCAACGTATAAAAAGCTGAACCATGCAAAAGGGGTAATGCCTCCGTATTGGATAATATTCCCTCTGGCTTGATGGTGTGGATGTAACCTTCTCTAAGGCCGTCCACAACAATTCGAACTTTAAGTCCATCCTCGGAAACTTGTGCACCGCGAACCGGATTTTCTTTTTGGTTGACCATCGGGCTTCCATACACGGGATGATATTTATAGATGTAGCTGCTAACATCATAGTTGTTTACATCTGAAGCTAATTTTTTATTGACTGGCAAAGTAAACTCAATTTCAAATCCATCAGGCATCGCACGAACGGCTTTCATTTCAAAAGGAGTTTTTCCTGAGTAGACTAAACGTTCTAAACCAAAATCTTCTTTTCCAATGGAACCCCAACCGCGATTCGTGCCTCCTACAAATAGGTTTTTGTCAGATCCAAAGGCCATTCTAAGTACACCAGACCTAAACCCAGATACAAATTCAAATGAAGCACCCTGGAATTGGCCATTTATTTTTTCTAAAAATACCCGAGCAATTTTTGACATTCCTTGATCGCCAACGAACAATTGGCCCGAGAATGGTCCAAAAGCACCATTTGTTTCATCCGGAATTATTTCGGATGTTGATATGCCTAGAACGCCATGTGGCAACCAAACAGCCGGTGATTTAATACCAAGATTTGGAAGTGATTTGCCCATTTCATAAATCGTGGTCATTGGCTTAGCCTCATTTTCTACATATTCAGGTTTAACAAGGGGATTATCTCTTGGGTCTACTTTTTCAAACACCATTTCTTTCCTCATTTTTACCGGAGATTCTGGTCGGTCTGCCCACTTTAAAGAAGCAGGGTGGCCCATGAAATTTCCTTTTTCTATGTGAGAAATGAATCCTGAACCCTGCCAATCTCCTTGGTTATCGCCATAAAACAATTCTCCATTAATCATTCCGAGACCACATGGGGAGCGCATGCCAGCGGCGAAAGGCTCCATTTTTCCGTCGGGGCTAATTTTCATGGCCCAACCGCGCCAAGGAACGAGTGATTTTCCCGCCCACCAATCAGTGTTACCAAAACCTACATTACCGGTTACATAAAACGAACCATCGGGTCCCACTTTGGGGCCGTATGAATATTCATGGTAATGACCTGAAATTGGCCAAGAATAAACAGTTTCATAGCGTTCTGCTTTCCCATCTCCATTTTTGTCGACCAATCTTGTCAACTCTCCCCTTTGTGCACAATACAAGAAACCATCCAAATAGGTTAAACCTAAGATTTCATGCAAGCCAGATGCAAATTTTCTAAAATTTGGACGTGCACTATTGGGATTTTCGATGATATAAACATCTCCTCTTCTGGTGGAAACGGCCACATCGCCATTGGGCAAAAGCGCCAAGCCACCCACTTCCAAAACTAATCCTTCGGGCGCTGGGATGCGGGCGATTTTGTAATAATCGCTCTCAGTAGGATTTTGAGCGAAAGCCATCGTTGAGATGACCAATAACAAGACTACATATATATTTTTCATTTCTTTAAATTCTAAGATTACCAAAGGATTGAATATTGTACTTTTTCTGTGGCTGGAAGTGTCAAAACTTTATTGAATCCACTGCCTTCTATACTTGCGCCAACGGCCTTAATGTAATAGGATTTGCCATCTAGGGCATATAAATTATCGCCCATTTCTTTTATTTCTGAAGACATTCCAATTCTGATTTTTTGTCCCGCCGCAGGATTTTTGATATTGATATTTCTTTCTAAATATTTATGATCGATGATGCGAATTTTGTCTTCCACATCTGATCCGGATAGTTCGTAAAGAAAAGTAGGCAGATCTTGATCATCCAAGATATATCCTTTTGTTTTGAAATTAGCAGCAGGATCTGGTTGGTCTTCCAGCGAATTTAAATTTTGATTTTGAACGATAAGAGGGGTATTTGGTAGGTATAAAACGGCACCTCTTGGCCTCGAAGAACCATCGCCTCGGCTATCCCACATCGGTGTCGTATTTAGAAAATCACCTTTCCAAATTTGTGCGATGGAGCCATTTTCTAAATCGTAGGTGTAATGTAAGTTTGAAGGATTACCTACGTTGACAGCATGCGCCATTCTTCTACTTCTTTTTCCGTTTTTCATTAAGTCGACAAATGACCTAAAAACAATCGGTTCTTTAGCGTCTAATAAAATAGGGTCGTCGGAAGAGGATCCCAAATAGGAACCTAAACTATGGTAGGCTGTTGATCTGAATTCAGGACCTTTGACCCAAAATCCCAGTTTGTTGTCGACGCTCTTTTTTGTTTTAATAAGTGTGATTTGAAGGTCAACTTTCCCTTCGGGTAGGTCAATGACTTCCGTTTTGCGTCGGTTATTTTCCTCATTTTCTTCCTTAAAAATTTCTTTGCCATTGATTGAAATCCAATGTTTGCCTGCAATTTCAAATTCAATTTGGTGCTTGCCTGCTTTCGGTATATTTAAGCTAGTTTTAAATATTTCGGCATAGTGAAAAGGCTTGGAGCTTACGTCCCAAGTTAATTTTTCGGTGCTTCCGCTAACATCTGGTTTTTTGGTGATAAACTCTTGAATAGATTTGAAATTTCCATAATACACTTGGTAATTTACGGGTGCCATGGCAGCTGGTGTTGAGCCTAAATCGGTCACTGTTAAATTTCTAAAAGCGACAGCACCATGGTCACCTTGAATCATGAAAGGTCCTTTTGCTACCTCTGTTTCTGAAATAGGACCGCCTGTTGGCCCCGTTAATTCCACATTTTCATGAATGATCATGCCGTTTAATTTGACTGAAATCACTTTGGCATTTGCGATTTTTTTCCCTTGCGCATCGAAGCGAGGTGCTTGGAAGGACACTTCCATTTTTTGCCAAAGCCCAGGTGCAAGACATGCGTTGACTCTTGGGGCATGTCCTTCGTATAAATATTCTTTGGGATTAAATTTTCTACGTTTATATATACCTCCACAATCTCCGGTATTTGGGTTTTTTACTCCCCAAGAATCCATTAATTGGAGTTCATAGCGACCTTGAAGGTAAAATCCTGAGTTGGAATGAGTCGCCATCATAAATTCGAAAGTGGCATCGAAATCCCCGTATTCTTTGTTGGAGACCAAATTTGCTCTATTTTCTTTATTGGGCAAATTGACTAATATGCCGCTACCTGATTGAATGCTTAGGACTTCAGGTTTATTGAGATCGGCTTGTGCGTCAGATGCGATTTGCCAATTACTTTTTCCTGTGTTCTTCCAAAAAGAGAGGTCAGAAAACGAAATTGGACTTTGTGCATGAATGGCAAATGGGAGTAAGAGGACAAAGGTCCACCGTAATTTTTTCATTGAGTAAATTGAGTAGTTTAAATTAATTTTTAAAGATAGTTTAAATTTTATAAAATATTAATTGAGCGTAAGGTAAAGGTTTTTGTAAATGTATTTTTATCTTGCGAAAACCTTTTACCATGAAAATTCTATACACTTTTTTTGTCCTGGGGATATCCCAATTCATTTTTGCTCAGAGCCAATCAGTTCCCAAAGTTTTTCTAAAAGATGTTTTAACATTCCCATTAGGTGCTTCTGTTAATCCACGTTTATTGGACGAAAATGTTACGTACCGGGAACGTACAGGTTCTGAATTTTCGAGTGTGACTGCTGAAAATCACATGAAAATGATGAATGTGCATCCTGGGGCTGATCGTTTTGATTTTGTTTTAGGGGATGAGATTGTCGCGTTTGCTAAAAATAGGAAACAGCGAATTCATGGCCATACGCTTGTTTGGCATAATCAAGTTCCTCAGTGGATGAAGGATTTTCAGGGAGATCAGGTAACTTGGGAAAATATGTTAAAAAATCATATTCAAACAGTGGTCGCACATTATAGGGGAAAAGTGGCTGGCTGGGATGTGGTGAATGAGGCTTTTTTAGATGATGGTAGTTTACGTCCCACGATTTGGTCGGATCATATTCCTGATTACATCGCTAAAAGTTTTCTATGGGCACGGGAAGCGGATCCTAATGTGTTGCTTTTTTACAATGATTATGGCCAAGATGGGAAGCCAAAAAAGATGCAAGCGATTTTAAATCTGGTACAGGATTTCAAAAATCGTCATATTCCAATCAATGGGTTGGGTTTGCAAATGCATGTCAATATCGGTTCAAAAAATGATGCGATCTTGGAGGTAATTAATCAATCCGTGGCGACAGGTTTAAGCGTCCATTTTTCAGAATTGGATGTGGCTGTCAATCCCAAAAACAATCCTGATTTCGTCTATGATGATGTGGCAAAAGATGAGCAATTAAATAAATTTTTGTTGTTATTTAATGCATTTAAATCGATGCCTAAAGGCCAACAATATGGCATTACTTTTTGGAATGTAGGCGATAAGGATTCTTGGCTCAGAGGTTATTTCAAGCGTCCAAAAGAAAACCCGCTATTGTTCGACGATTCATACGCACGCAAACCTGCGTACAATGTTTTGTTGCAAACGCTTAAATAGAGTATTTTAATTTAAGCCTAAATCTTCCTGAATTCTAGCCACTTTATTTTTCAAATGCTCAAAAGTTGGCTCAAAATCTTCTGCTGTTTTTAACTCGGAATTGACAGAAACGTAGAACTTTATTTTGGGTTCAGTACCTGAAGGCCTAGCGGAAACTTTGGAGCCATCCGCTAAAATTAATTGAATGACGTTGGATGCTTCAATGCCTAAACCCGTGGCAATGGGTGTGATTTCACCGGTCAGCAAATTGGTCGATTGCAAGCCTTCGTAATCTAAAACCTGTACGGGTTTACTTCCGGCTACGTTGGCGGGAACATTTGATCGAAGATTTTCCATCATTTGTTTAATTTCATCAGCTCCTGCTTTTCCTTTTTTTGTTAATGAGATAAGTCCTTCGTAATAGAAATTATTTTCCATGTACATCTCTGCGAGGAAGTCAAACAGGGAGAGGCCTTGATCTTTTGCGTAGGCGGTTAATTCTGCAATCATGGCACAGGAAGCCACGGCATCTTTGTCGCGCACTGCATCGCCGATTAAATATCCATAGGATTCTTCACCTCCGCCGATGAACTTTTCTTTTCCTTCCAGTTCGCGAATTACTTGGGCGATGTATTTAAAACCTGTCAGCGTATTATAGCAAGTGACACCGTAAGTGGCGCACATTTTATCAATTAAATCAGTGGTGACAATGGTTTTTGCCACAAACTCTTTGCCGGTGAGTCGGCCTGCAGATTGATCCACCTTTAATAAATAGTATAGGATCAAACTCGCCATTTGGTTTCCGTTCAAAAGTTGCCATTCGCCCGATGGGCTTTTGACTGCGGCACCTACTCGGTCCGCATCTGGATCCGTGGCGATGACCAAGTCGGCGTCTATTTCTTTAGCTTTGTTTAGAGCCAAAGTCATCGCTTCCTTTTCCTCTGGATTTGGGTAAATAACGGTGGGGAAATTTCCGTCTGGAATGGCTTGTTCTTCAACGATGCTGACTTGCTCAAAACCTAATAGAGAAAGTGCTTTTGGAACTAAGGTAATTCCGGTTCCGTGTATGGGTGAAAAAACTATTTTCAGGTCTTTTTGGCGCTTAATTACTTCGGGTTGGCGGCAATTGGTCAGAATCGTTTTTAGGTAAGCTGCATCTATTTTTTCATCTAATAAATGAATTAGGCTTGGATTTCCTTCAAATTTAATTTCGTTAATGCTTTGAATGGCGTTTACTTCGGCCACTATGTTTTTGTCGTGTGGGGCGACTACTTGGGATCCGTCAGACCAATACGCTTTATAGCCGTTATATTCTTTTGGGTTATGAGATGCGGTAATAACTAAACCCGCTTGGCAACCTAATTCCCTGACCGTGAAGGATAGTTGGGGTGTCGGCCTCAAAGCCGGAAAAAGAAAGACCTCGATGTTATTGGCAGAAAATATGTCGGCACAGATTTGAGTAAATTCGGGTGAATTATTTCTAGAATCGTGTGCGATGGCGACTTTGATTTTTTGGTTTGGCAGGCATTTATTTAGGTAATTGGCAAAGCCTTGGGTAGCTGCCCCCACGGTGTATCGATTCATCCGATTGGATCCCACGCCCATTTCACCTCGCATGCCACCGGTTCCAAATTCAAGTGATTTATAGAATGAATCTGTCAAGGTGGTTATTTCCTTTCGGTCCAATAATCCCTGTAACGTTGATTTAGTGGTTTCGTCGTAAGGACCTGATAACCATTGGTCTATATTTTTCTGAGTGGTTGCGTCGAATGAGGTTGACATTAAAAATATCTGGGATAAATTTTGATGAAAATGAATTTGCAAAGATAATTTTAAATTGGTTTTAAAAGGTGCAAAATATGTTATAATTTTAATATTCTAAAGAAAGGAAATAGTTTGTGGTTTATTAGGTAGAAGATGCCTTTTTACTTCATTAGATAGTTTTTAAATGGGTATATAATTTTAAAAATGGATAGTAATTATTACAAAGATTATTTTGATTTAGAACGAAACCATTGGTGGTTTTTAGCTAGGAATGAAATTATTCGCTCTCAAGTGGAGGAGCTTTATCTGGCAAATGGGGGACCATTAAAAATAGTAAATGTGGGTGTGGCCACGGGTGCGACGAGTGAGATGTTGTCGAATTTTGGAGAAGTTACTTCCATCGAATATGAGCAAGATTGTATCAATTTCACGAAAAGTAAAATTGATATTGACATTCAATTAGGTACTATTTTAGATTTAAAATATCCGGATGAAACCTTTGATTTAGTCTGTTCATTTGATGTAATAGAGCATGTTCAAAATGACCAATTAGCTGCGTCTGAATTAATCAGAGTTTGCAAGAAGGACGGATTTGTTTTCATTACAGTTCCGGCGTTTATGAGTATTTGGTCTCAGCATGATGAGATTAATCACCATGTTAAGCGATATGTAATTTCTGAAATTCATGAATTGTTTTCAAAAACATTGACAAAGAAATACGTTTCGTATTTTAATTTCCCCTTATCAATTCCTATTTTTATTGTTCGGTTTTTCGATCGATTAATTCCTGGATTTATAAAAAGAAAGAAGACCAATTCTGATTTTGATTTGATCTCAAATCCTTGGTTGAATAAGTTATTTTATGAAATTTTTAGGGGTGAAAGTGTCTTTGTAAAAAGAAAGTTTCATTTTCCCTTTGGGGTTTCTATCATGGGTATTTGGCAAAAATAACTATCATGCACACGGGACATAAAAAAAATCATAAAAATGGTTTTTGGGTATTAGATCGATCTTTTTTAATCTCTTTAATTCCGTGCGTATTTTATTATGGATTTTATTTCAAATATGGAATAAATGCCCCATTTACTGATGATTGGAGTGTTATCGTGGGCCTTGTCATCCATTTCTTTCATGCGCAAGAGAGTTTTATAGAAAAATTTTTATTGCTTTTCGCACAGTCCAATGAACATAGGGAGTTGTTTCTGTCAATCATTTCTGTCACACAGTTTGCTTTACTAGGACATATTAATTTCTTCTATTTAAATTTAATTGGTGGCCTTTCTAGCTTAGGAATCCTGATAATTTTATACAATATACTTAAACGTTATCGATATCCTGAATGGTTAATTATTCCCATTTCGTTTACCCTTTTTAATCTATCTTATTTTCATAATTTATATTGGCCAGTTTCGGCGCTCCAACATAATGTAGTGGTGTTTTTAATCATATCAACCTTATGTGTTTTGGACTATTCGCAAGGGGGAATCAAATCTTTTCTCTTGGCTACTTTTATCGCCTTTGTTGCATTGTTTTCAAGCGGGAATGGATTCATCGTCTACATTGCAGCTACGCCTTTGATTTTTAGGTACCTAAAAGTGTATCGGATTTTATGGTTTTTTTCCGGTGCATTCTTTTTTTTATTGTTAATATTTAATTACGAGCATCCTGTTCAGCGAGGGAATTTCCTTAGTAATATATTTTTATTTAAGGGGATTCTGGGCAATTTTTTTGCCTATTGGGGTGCGTTTGCTTCTACGTTTTTTGAGTCAGGATCTGCCTGGATAGAACCCGTTTGTATCGCGATAGGGGTCCTTGTTTTCTTTACTTTTTTGTATAAGTTTTGGATTAATCGGAAGGATTTTTTTCATGATCATAAAGATTATCGTTTTAAATTATCTCTATTTATATTTTTGTTGTGTACGGTCGGAATTTATTCCCTTGCGAGAGCCAATATGCCCATTTCAAATGTTTTTGAAAGTCGGTATGCGATTAACACGACTTTAATCTTGCTTCTGTATATATTGTTTTTTGACAGTTTTATTTACCGTAAATTAAAGGTTGCCATCATCGGAGGTATCGTTTCTTTTTTCTTTTTTTCTTACGTTAACCACTTAATTGACTTAGTTAATTTTACTAATATGACTTCAGGGTCTGTGATAAAACATTCGATTCAAAAGCGAGAGCATTATTTCTTTAGAGACTCGTTAAATAATAAGATTGATCTATCAGCACCGACATTAAAAAAACTTGGTCAATTAGCAAAGCCGATTGTCAATTTTACAGCGATTTTACCTAGTTCTGTCAAGTATGTTAATGATGCAATCAATTTAACATTTAGTCATAAAATTTATTCATTGGACCCTGACCTGGCTAAAATTTCTCAGGTAATCCAACAAAATAAATATGATACCTTACAGGGATCAAATAAATTTAAATTAGGGGAGTTTGAATTTGATATAAATTCAGCACATTTTTCATACACCGGTTTAAAAGTTAAGGGTAGAATTTTGAATGGCACAGATGGATATTATTTAGTTTTTGAGAATGGCCAACATCAAAACTGGGTTTTCAATATGTATTGGAGGGAAATAGATCGCCGTAGGCAACTAAAGCATTGGGACGGAATTTATTTGAGAAATTTGAGCGGAACGGTTCCCTTCATTTATTTACCTGACGATCGTTATGTGGCTAAAATCTTTAAGATTGAGGATGGGCAGCCTATATTAGTTGGCGTAACCCCAAACTTCAGCGTCAACGGGATGTAAATTCCCCTTTAAAAACTTGTACGGCAGGGCCCGTTAAGAATATTTCAGTAAATCCTTCTTGTGCATTTCCTTCAAACGAAACGGATAATTCTCCCCCTAATGTTTTAATTTGAACGGGACTTTTCATGCCCTGAAATACGTGGGAAATCAAAGCTGCCGCGGTAACACCCGTTCCACAAGAATAGGTTTCATCTTCGACACCACGTTCGTAGGTTCTGACAAATATGGTTTCCGCATCGACTTTTTCGACAAAATTGGCATTTGTTCCTTGAATAGGTTCGTATGCTTCAGAATACCGAACGGTGGCCCCTACATTTTTTACATCATAAAATTGAACTTGCTTCACGAATCTCACAAAGTGCGGGGATCCGGTATTGGTGAAAAAATCATCTCCATGTTGGTCTATCGCGTGAACATCCATCATTTGAAGCGATATTTTGTCTTCGCTAACAAACGCCGTGTGGGGACCATCTACGGCAATAAAACTTGCTTTTTCTTTGATGATATGTAAGTCGGCTGCAAATCTAACTAGGCAACGACCTCCATTTCCACACATCGTTCCCCGTGTTCCGTCAGCATTGTAGTAGACCATTTTGAAATCATATCCCGGTGCATTTTGTAATAGCATGAGTCCATCAGCTCCAATCCCAAATCTTTTTTGGCATAAATGCGCTATAGCCTCTTTACTGAGATTAAATAACTCATTACGGTCATCAATGATGATGAAGTCGTTTCCAGTACCTTGGTATTTATAGAATTGCATAATTTTTAATTGCGAGGCAATTTAGGGATTTTGGATTAAATAACGCTCCTTAATTACCTGAATGTGATGCTTTTCGTGGCCAGCAATCATCCAAGATAATGCACGAACACTGACCGACTGGCCATTGGCGTTACCTAATTGGTTCGCTTGGATCGTGTTAAAGGATTCAATTAGACTTATAGTTGCTTGGCGAACGTGGCGATATTGTGTCAATACATGAGTAAAATCTTGGGATTCGTAATGCGCATGGAGCAAATATTCATTTTCATCAAAACTAGGAAGTGCTTGTCTTTCTCCTCGGGAAATAGCAAGCGCTCGATAGCTGAAAATGCGTTCGGTATCTATGATATGTCCTAAAAGTTGTTGGAGACTCCATTTACCAGGTGCATAAGCGTAATTTTCTTGGCCTTTTGCTAAATTCTGGAAGATTTCGAGGAGCTCCGTATGTTGGCTTTTTAGGATATCTATCAAATAATCCCCTGCCTCAAAGTTCAGGTATTCAGCGAAATAGCTTGAGTTTGGGTATTCATAAGGCTCGGGTAGTCTCATTATTTCAATAAATTTTCCACAAAGGTATTGTTTGAAAGCAGAAATTGCCTAATTTTGTGCCACCAATTTAAAATGGTCCGGTAGTTCAGTTGGTTAGAATACATGCCTGTCACGCATGGGGTCGCGGGTTCGAGTCCCGTCCGGACCGCCAACTATAATTTAAGTCTCTGATTTTCAGGGACTTTTTTTATGCCCGGTGCTAAATGGGGTGCTGCAAATGGGATTTCAACAAAATCACT
>CAIZMB010000056.1 GCA_903933935.1 uncultured Cytophagaceae bacterium | reverse complement strand
TCGTGGGTCCTTTGTTGTTTCTGCGTGAGGTTTGCGTCATTAATTATCTCCGACAGACATCCATAATAGTATAGCTGCTACAAAAATACCAGCCTGAATTTTTAGTCCTGAAACATAATTACTAATTACTTTTTTCCTTTTAATTTGTTTTGCTTTTTGTTTATAGCCTTTAGCGTATTCTTCATTTTTCATTAAATTCAAGTTGGGGTATCCCAAATTTTCATCTTTTGGATCTGCATCTAAAGTTAATAATGCAGGTGTAATTCCTAGTAACATTCCATAACCAGGAAATGCTGTTGAAAGTAAAACAGCCGTTCCTGCTGTTTTATATCCATCATAATGTATTATAGCATCATTTTGACCCTGAACAAACATATTTTCAACACCAACTACTTTTTCCTCTATTTTTTTAATACTACTAAAATCCTCTTTAGTTCCATTCTCGTATTTAATCACAAACAAATCTGATTTTAGCAATGAAAACACTGGTCCATTTAAATTATCTAATTTTTTATACTTTACTTCTGTGGTACCCACTTCAATTACTTTGACTAGAATGGTTTCACCATATCTCGTTGATAAAGTATCTTGTGCTTTAATAATGTTTGAAGAACAAAGAAACAGAATAAACAATAGTATATTTTTCATACGCGTTGGTTTAGGAATAGGGTATAGCCTATCTAAATGATTAAATAAGACTCTTAAGGTAAGTAATATATTTTAATAATTAATATATCTCATCTCAGTTACGTCTTTAATTAATTGTTAAGATAACTTTAATTGAATAATACCCCTGTGTGAGGAAAACACCCCTTTAATTCGGTTCAAATCGGTTGTTTTCGGTTTTGTGGAAACATAACTAATTACAAATCAACGCCTTCATTTTCTCAAAAAATCTTCATAACCCTGAGGTCCCGGGTTCAAATCCCGGTCTCGCTACATGAAAATCAAGGACTTACGTTAAATCGTGGGTCCTTTGCTACGTGAGTTTTGCGTTTAAGGCAATGGATAATAAAAATTAAACCACTTAAATTTTCATTATTGAACCAGCTGGAATTTTATGAGATTTATTCTCCACTTTTATATAAACATCAATTGAACTTTGGTTTTCAATAACTGTTTTGTCAACTGAAAATTTTAAATTTCTATATGCATTGATATAATCAACTAAATGAATTTGAGTTGTATAATAAATGTCCTTATTTTTTGAAACTAATTTAAAGAAATTTTCCATTTCAACCCATCTATTCCCTTTTCCATTATTTTCCCAACTATGCCCCCATACATCAAGTAATGCTAATGTATCGGCTTTTATAAAATCTGATACTAAGTTATAAAAGGCATTAATTTCTTTTTTATCATTCTCTGCATCGTTGGGTTTAAAATAAGCTTTACCAAATTGATGTATACTAGGGTGCCAAATTAGGAAATTTTTAGGAATTGAGAAGTTGTAACTATCAGCCACTGTTCTAGCATATTCAATACCTATGCCACTAATTGTTTCAACTACTAAATTATCATAACTTCCAAAAGGATAAGCCATGCCTCTTATAGTATTACCACTAATTGTTTCTAATTCTTTTCTGTCTTCTATTACTTCGTATACGATGTCAATTTTAGACATCCCACTCAGGCCTGGGTGATTTGCTGAATGAACTGATATTTCATGACCTTTGAATAGACTTTTAATTTCTTCTTTTGTTAAATAATCTTTTGTGTCTAATTTATTTGAATTCAAATGAAAAGTTCCTTTAAGTTCATAGTTGTTCATTAATTGCACGAGCCTTCTATCAGAAATAGTGCCATCATCAAAACTCAATATTAATGACTTTGACTTTCCCTCGGGAAATAACATTTCAACTCTAATACTGCTTGATGACTTAATTGAATTTGATTGAGCAATAATTGATTTATTTGAAATAAGAAATATACTAAT
>CAIZMB010000055.1 GCA_903933935.1 uncultured Cytophagaceae bacterium | reverse complement strand
CCTTATGAAAGAAGGGATTTGAGTTTACCTGATCATTTTTAGAACTAGGATTTTGTAAAGCTAGGGACTTATAGTTCCTAGCTTTATTGTTTTATTAATTGACAGTAAATAACGTGATCAAGCCCGTGTAATTTGATTCGATGTTACCCTTTTATGGAGCAACCATCCCTACATTTTTTTCAATCCACTCGGTGGGGGTCATTTTAAACTCAGCTTTGAAGGCCGCATAGAACCGTGATTTATTTTTAAAGCCACAAATAGTGGCAATTCCTTCAATGGACATTTGCGTATGCATGCCCTCTCTAAATAGCTGGATCGCATGATTTACGCGTAATCGATTTTTGTATTCTGGATAGGGAGTTTTTAACTGCTTGTTGAAAAAGCTCGATACCATCAAAAGCGGAATATTTAACTCCCTAGAGAGGTCATGCAAGGTAAATCTGGGATTTAAATAAGGCTTTTTCGTTTCAATATAGGTAATGATAAGATCTAAATCTGATTTATTCGTTAACTCTACCTCCACCTCATTATTCAAATTTGAGCTAATCGCCTTTTTTCTCTTAATTCTAAATTTATCTAAAAACGAAAATGGTTCCCTATCATTATACAACCAGTTAGGTACCAAAAAGAAACTCAGGGGCAGTATCAGCGCTTGAAAAAATAAGTAATTATTATTCACCAGTTCTGGTTTATAAAAATTAATCATTCCCACTTGATTTGATTTTAAATTCAACAAAAATAGTGTTACCAAACCGGGAATAATAGTCAGAAATGAAACAACAAAAATACGCGTCAATAAGACAGTAATTTTCTTTTTTAGGTAAACTCCACTCCCCACTTTCAATCTATTGATATAAATCGCCCCATAAAGGACGAAGGATGTATTATAGATAGATAAAAAGAGATATTGCTGTTTCAGCGTAAGAAACAAGTAGCCTTTCAAAGGTTGACTTAATTCGTTCCCCATAAAATAAGCGACTCTTTCCTGAAATGGTAGTTCATAATAAGGAATTACATTAATCAGAAAAATCAGCGAAGGGATAGAAAAAAACAGTAGGTACCTATCATAAACAAGAGCTCCCTTCATAATACTCTTAAGATAATAAAGAAAGAAAGGTCCTTGGAGAACAATTAGTGGTATTAAATGGTACACTAAAGCAAAGCTAGTGGAATCATGGGTTGAATTGAGATTAAGTAGGCCATATTGGGTTAAGGCCTTGTCTAAGATAATAAATACGACATAAACAACCCCCTTGTTCTGATCCCAGTGATTGACTATGAAAATAAACGATACAATTAATACGAGAATAAGCGAAGTGTATAACATTGTTATTATTTTAGAACATCACCTCAATAATAGGACAAATAAAAAATTATTGAACTATCATTTAAATAATGTTTAGTTCAATAATAATTAAAACTAAACGAATTTTGTTGAAAAAATTTATTTAACGGAGAAATAATGCATTTTTTTCTATAAAATGAAATTTGAAAAGAATACACCATCCTTTGACTTATAAAAATGAAAAGAAAATATCTCTCATATAGGAATTCCTTTCTGTTCATTTTAATGCTCGTTCATTTTAATTCAATAATTGCGCAAACTAGTTCGAAAGCTGAACTAATATTATAGGCACGCTACAACGAGGTAATCCGAATATCGCCAGAGATACACGATTAAATTAAATCAATAAGCTTCATTAGACAATAGGAAACTGATCATTATTAGAACTAGGATTTTGTAAAGCTAGTAACTTATAGTTCCTGGCTATATTGTTTAATTAATTAGGGTATAATTTAAGGGACAGCAAATAACGTGATCAATCCCGTGTAATTTGATTCGATGTTAACTTTTTATTGAGCAACCATCTCTACATTTTTTTCGATCCACTCGGTGGGAGTCACTTTATATTCAACTTTGAGCCGCATAGAACCGCGATTTATTTTTAAAACCACAAATAGTGGCAATTCCTTCAATGGACATTTGCGCATGCATGCCCTCTCTAAATAGCTGAATCGCATGATTTACGCGTAATCGATTTTATATTCTGGATAGGGAGTTTTTAACTACTTGTTGAAAAAGCCTGATACCCTCAAATACGGAATATTTAACTCCTTAGAGAGGTCATGCAATGAAAATTCGGTCTTCAAATAGGTTTTTTTCGTTTCTAAATACTCCATTATTTGCCCTGATTCATCGGATAAATCAAATCTTAATGAATGATTACTCTCGAGAGTGCTATTTTTAGGTTGTCGAAAATCGTTTTAATGCATTGGACAATGGATTCATTTGGATTAAATCCATAGATGAATTTTGGGAATAACAAGAAGCTCAAAGGAGGTATTGGGGTTAGTAAATAAAAGATTTCTAAAATAAGTATTCCTGTAGATATGTTGAATGAAAAGAAACTTTTCTTCCAGGCTCAATTGATATTAAGGAAGGAAGTTTACAAACAGTAGAATACTGGGTAAACACAAGTTTACCTTCATAAACACTTTTGCCATAGAAATAAATAAAAGGACGTGAAAATCAATTTAGAACTTATTTTTTTGATGATTGAACACTATTTTTTTGTGATGAAGGAATTCTATTTTTAATGCCAAACAAAGGTGTCTTTTTGTTTAAAATTAAACTCCACCCATTTTTTCATGTTGTTTAATTATCCTCAAAATTGAACTAATTTCTTCTTCAAGTTGCGTTTAAAATCCATTCCAATGAATTTTTTTTGCAAATGCTTATTTAAAATTAATTCTATAAACGTATTAATAATTTGTCTCTTATAAGGCTGGCGAAGCGCTTTATACTTTGAATGCGTTAGTGTTCTCTGTTCCAAAATTTCAAGTCCACAGTGGGGGAGGATTTACTTGGATAAGGAATTTTCGTGATACTAATTTTTACCCAGTGGATGTAGCTGATACGGATGTAGAAAGTCTAAGATTTCTAAATATAAATTAATAATAGTCAAGCATATATTGTATGAAAAAATTAATTACGTTCTTCATTATCATACTGTTTTGTTTTCAACTACAAGCTCAAGAAAACTGGACTGTTTGTTCAATTGCATCATCTCCTGTATCTGACTGGCAAAGTATTACCTATGGCGGACCTGCTGGCAGTGAAAAATATGTCGCTGTTGCTAAATCCGGTTCATCCTCAAGCATCGGTCAATTTAGAGGAATGACGAGTAGTGATGCAATAGTTTGGGCACCTACTTTTCTAGTAGGTGATACCCAAAAAGATTGGACGAGTGTCACCTATGGAAATGGGGTATTTGTGGCCGTTTCTTCAGACGGAAATGTTATGACTAGCACAAATGGGACTTCTTGGACCGCCAGAACTTCCGCGGCTTCTAATCAATGGACAAGTGTCACCTTTGGAAATGAAGTATTTGTGGCCGTTGCAAAAAGTGGTTCTGCAAATCGCGTGATGACTAGCCCAGATGGGATAAATTGGACCTCTAAGTTTACTGCAAATTATGATTGGACGAGCGTCACCTATGGGGATGGGAAATTTGTCGCTGTTGCCTCATCTGGACAAGTTATGTCTAGTAGCAACGGTGGGCGAAACTGGGTGACATGGAATTCCGCGTCAGGCAGTGCTTGGCAAAGTGTCACGTATGGAGGACCAACAGGTAGTAAAAAATTTGTCGCTGTAGCTGGATCTGGTGATAATACTCGAGTCATGACTAGTGTTGATGGACAATCCTGGACTGGCCATATGGTTCCATCAGGCGATGAGTGGAAGAGTGTCACGTACGGAAATGGACTATTTGTCGCCGTTGCTAATTCAGGAACAACATGGGGAGTGATGACCAGCCCAGATGGCACTACGTGGACCGGAAAGACCGGCCAAGGCGGTCAGTGGAAAAGTGTCACGTATGCGAATGGAACATTTGTTGCTGTGGGAGAAACTGGCGCTAATTCTAACTATGTCATGACATCAGGATTAACCATTGGAACCATTGGAAACCCATATTATACCGGCTCCGCTTTGGAACCAACAATGGTAGTCAAGTCCGACGCGGATACGTTGACACGAGGAACGGATTATACAGCAACTTATACCAATAATACAGCAGCTTACACCAATAGTGTGAATCCTGAGTTCGCAACCGTTACCGTTACGGGAATAGGCAGCTATTCAGGTACTAAGACTGCGACCTTCTACATTGTTCCCAAGCTCGCGAGCAGCTTAACGATTGATGCCATAGCAGACCAAACCTACACGGGTTCTGCCTTGACTCCAGCTCTAGTAGTCAAGGATGGCATTACGACATTGACACTTGGTACTGATTATTCCGTGGCTTACACCAATAACACGAATGCAGGGACAGCTACAGTTACCATTACGGGTATGGGCAACTATACAGGAACGAAAAGTGCTACTTTCACCATTATTCCACCACCAACAATCACTTCATTTACCCCAACAAGCGGCCCGGTCGGCACATTGGTGACCATCACCGGAACCAACCTGGGAACTCCAACAGCCTTTACCATTGGCGGTACAGCAGCCATCGTCATTTCTAATACTGGAACCAGCCTGGTGGGAATGGTTATGCCTGGAGCGGTAACAGGTACAATATCCTTAACAACGGCCGGTGGATCCGTCACTTCCACCGGAACTTTTACGCTGAGCGCTGCACCTGCACCTAATGCACAGCAGGGAGCAAAATTAGTAGGAACAGGAAATACCGGTGCTGCAGCCCAAGGTGCTGCTGTTTCGCTTAGCGCGGATGGTAATACAGCCATCGTGGGAGGATATACCGATAATTCAAATCAGGGAGCCGCATGGATCTATACGCGAAGCGGAGCTACCTGGAGCCAGCAGGGAGTAAAATTAGTAGGAACTGGAGCTGTCGGTAATGCAAAGCAAGGTTTTGCTGTTTCGCTGAGCGCAGACGGAACTACCGCCATCGTGGGAGGAACTAACGATAATTCTTTTCAGGGAGCCGCATGGGTCTTTACCCGTAGCGGATCTACCTGGACCCAGCAGGGAGCTAAATTAGTTGGAACAGGAAATACCGGT
>CAIZMB010000054.1 GCA_903933935.1 uncultured Cytophagaceae bacterium | reverse complement strand
GTTGGATGTAAACCTATCATGGGTTTACATATCCCAGGGTAGGACGCTGATAATTTCAATAGAGATACCAATGATTCAACATCACAATTAGGTAGCCATACCTCTTGAACACCTGATTCTATGAGTTGATTAATATTAGTTTCGATATCACTTGTAAATATATCATCGTACAAATGAGCATGTGTGTCGATCATAAAGTTTTAAATTGAAAATTATTTCGTGAACAATATTCCAAAATCGGTTCTAGAATAATACTTAAAATAGGAAATGCTTTTTTACTATCATGAAAAATCAGAATCGAACCATGTTGGATATTTTTCTTAGCAGATTTTAAAATTGTATTCGGATTATTATTTTGATTATAATCACCAGAAATAAATGACCACATATAAATGGGGGTATAATTGATTAAATTACGGTAAATAAAACGGTTGATTCTGCCATAAGGAGGTCTGAAACCTACTGAATTTGTACCTAGCTTATTTATTTCATTTTCACAAAGCTGATATTCATTGAAAAAATCATTTGCATTAACATGCCAACAATTTGCATGGTTCATTGTATGGTTCCCTATTTTATGACCATTTTTAAGGATTTGCTGTGCTAATTCGCGATTGGATTTTAAGTTACATCCGATGCAAAAAAAAGTAGCTTTTGCATTATATTTGGTAAGAAGATCTAAAACATAATGCGTAATTTCAGGGGTAGGCCCATCATCAAAAGTTAAATAAATCGTTTTTTCGATTTCAAATTCATTTTTTCTCCAAATTAGTTTTGGGAAAATATACGTTAAAACTTTAGAAATCTCATTAATAAACATGTACTAGATTTATATGTCGCAAATTACTAGTTCCACATCAGAAAAAATAATTTTAGGGATTGATCCAGGCACTAGATTTTTGGGGTATGGTTTAATCAAAATTAATAAAGATAAAGTTACCATTCTTCAATATGGAATTTTGAATTTAACCAAGTATACGACACAGGGAGCCAAATTTCTTAAAATTCATGAAAGAGTATTAGGTATTTTAGATGAATTTCTTCCGGATGAAATCGCCATAGAATCTCCTTTCTTCGGTAAGAATGTACAGTCAATGTTAAAACTAGGCAGAGTACAAGGAATGGTCATGTCTCTTGCGTTCTCAAAAAACATTCCAGTTTCGGAATACGAACCCAAAAAAATCAAACAGTCAGTTACTGGCAATGGAAATTCATCAAAGGAACAGGTTGCAAAAATGGTGGAAATCATTGCAAATATTAAATTAGATGCTAAACTTTTTGATGCTACGGATGCGTTAGGAATAGCTATTTGTCATCATTTTCATAATAATAATTTAACATCTACCCTGAAAGGTACGAAAAAGGGTTGGGGTGCTTTTGTCAATGAAAATCCACTAAGAATTAAATAACAGACTTCATCTGAATTTGTAATTCTTCAATCGTATTAGTGGGTGAATAGCAAGTGTCACCGATGCATAAATAAAAATTATATGGATCTTTATTTAAGATAGGAGTGTAAATTATCATCGCCTTATCTATTGGAAATTCAGTTTTGTGAAGCTCTTCTAGATTAATAAAATTAGTATTGTATTTGATTAAAGCTTTCGGATATTCAAAGTAGTCGCTATATATATTTAACCAGTTTGAGAAATAAAGAGGATTATTCAAAGCAGATTCCAAAATATTCTCAACCATTTCTTTTGCCTTTAAAGTGTATGCAGGAACTTGGTTGATAAATCCTATTTTAAACAAACATTCACATAAAATTGAATTAGAAGATGGCATGACCGAATCATTAATTTCAAATTTTTCGGCAATTAATTTTTCTGATTTATTTGAATAATAATTATAAAAAACAGAGTTAGATATATTTGAGTTGAAATTTTCAAGTATATCTGTTAAACAATGATTAGCCTTACTGATATATTGAACATCTCCACTGACTTCATATAAATCAATGTAAGCTTTTGTTAAAAAGCTCATGTCATCTAAAAAGGCAATAATTGGATTAGTAGAATATTTAACTTGGTGTAAATAAATTCTATCATTAATAAAATGATTTTCAATTTCTAGGATAATAGACTTAGCTAAATCTAAATAAGAATTATTACTAACTGAAATGTAAGCTTGAATAAGAGAAGAAACATAAATAGCGTTCCAAGAAAGTATTTGTTTCGTATCTGTATTTGGCCTTTTTCGAAACAATTTTACTTTTCTTAAAATATTTAATTGTAATTCAAACGACTTATTACTTGTGGGGGATATTTTGAATAGTATGTTTTTATCGTTTTCCCAATTTCCATTACTAGTTATTGAGAAGTGATTATAAAAGGCTTGATTATTTTTATAGGGTAACAATGAGTTAAGCTCTTGAAAATTCCATGTATAATATTTACCTTCTTCACCTTCGCTATCTGCGTCAATAGACGAAAAGTATAATCCATTATCACCGCGTAATTGCTCACTTATAAATTTAATAGTATCTGAAATTACTTCTTTATATAATTCACTATTGGTTTTTGAATAGGCTAATGAATAGGTTTTAATTAATTGGACGTTATCGTATAGCATTTTTTCAAAATGAGGGCAGAACCATTCAGAATCAACTGAATATCTAGAAAATCCGCCTTCAATTTGATCATATATCCCACCCTGAGCCATTTTTTGTAGTTGAACATTGTATAGTTCGCTTACACCTAATTTTAAATACTCACTATTTGGTAGGTTAATTAAAAAATCAATTAGACAAGGTAGCGGGAATTTTGGGGCTTTTTGAATACCTCCAAAAATGGGATCTAAGGACGATTTAACTTTTGTAAACACCTTTTCTAAATTTCTATCATTGGGGTTTAAATTTAATTTATTGAAGATTAAGTTATGATCATTGAGGCTTTCTGCAAATCCATCCGCAGAGTTATATAATTCTGTTTTATTGTTTTTAAAAGCTTCATCAATTGATTTCAAGATTGAAATCCAGTTTTTTTTCGGAAAATAGGTCCCACCGTAAAATGGTTTTTTATTAGGCATTAAAAATACATTTAAAGGCCATCCTCCTCGAATACCCATTTTTTGTATAGCTTCCATATATATCATATCTAGGTCAGGACGTTCCTCTCTGTCAATTTTTATATTAATGAAATGATTATTCATAATTTCAGCAACCTCTTGATCCTCAAACGATTCATGCTCCATTACATGGCACCAATGACATGCTGCGTACCCAATACTAATGATAATAGGTTTGTCTTCTTTTATAGACCTTTCAAGAGATTCTGTATTCCAAGCCTCCCAATGAACTGGATTGTCTTTATGTTGTAACAAATAGGTACTTACTTCATTTATCAGTTTATTCATTAGTATAAAAATGTATTTGTATTTTTGAACAAATTTTAAATATGTTAGAGAGTAGAGATTTCGTTATTAGTCCATCCATTGCTTACTCACAGGAAGAATTACATCAATTCCTATTGTCAGAGTTGGGTGCAAATCTATTGAATAATAGTCAATATCGAATTGAAAAAATTTCATTAGATGCTAGAAACAAAAATATCAAAGCACATGTAAAAATTGGCTTATATAGGAAAGATCATGATTTTTCATTAGAACTTGCATCTTTACTTCCTAAATTGAAGAAAAATAGTAAAAGAGTCATTGTCATCGGTAGTGGTCCTGCCGGGTTATTTGCGTCTATAAAATTGATCGAATTAGGATTAAAACCTATCATATTTGCAATCAGTTGTGCAATTAGCAAGTGAAAGAGAAGATCTAGGACCAGCATT
>CAIZMB010000053.1 GCA_903933935.1 uncultured Cytophagaceae bacterium | reverse complement strand
ATAAATACCTAGAACGCAAACCAAAATACCTAATAACACAATTTGACCTCCAGTACTTCCGACAATGTGCGAAATAGTATCCCCTTTAATTTTCGCAATTTCTCTGTAAATAGGAGGAACTAAGGCTCCAAAAATACTACACAGACTTAATGCAATGGACATACCCAAAGACATACCTAAATAACGCATGGCTAACCCAAAAGTCAATCCCCCAATTCCCCATAAAACACCGAATATAAACGTCCACAATAAAACATTGCTGTTTGCATTCATAATAATTCCCATGAAATCAGGAATGGTTAAATAGGCTGCCAACAATGGGACAAAAATCCAAGAAAATACCCCCCCAATAATCCAAGCACTTTCCCAAGACCACACTTGAATTTTACGATAAGGAATGTAAAAACTACCCGAAGCGAAGCCCCCTAACGAATGAAAGAATAAACCTAAAATAGAGCCCATGGAATTAATTTTAAATGCTAAATTTGAAATATTATATAAAATTTTCATCGGTAAATTATATATATATCCTCAAATTACTATACTTATACCCTATATGAAAGCAAAAAAATTGTCTAATAAGGCTAAAATATTAATTGGAATAACCGTTTTCCTATCTAGTTTCTTTTTAATTTCTTTCATGAGTCAAAATCAAAATGAGGATTGGGATTCATATTTAGGTGGATCTGACCGCAATCATTTCAGCACATTAAATCAAATTACGAAAGATAATGTATCCCAATTAAAAATAGCTTGGACCTATTCCATGCCTGATTCTGGTCAGATGCAAAGTAACCCTATCATTTCCAATGGAATTTTATATGGCATCAGTTCAGGTCTTCAAGTATTTGCATTAAATGCAGCTACGGGCAAGCAAATTTGGAAATTTGGCGATCCAATGAAAAACTGGGCAAGTACCAGCAGAGGCGTTAGTTTGTGGAAAGGTCAACGTGAGAATCGTATATTATTTACAGCTGGACCTAATTTATGGGCATTGGATGCAAAAACAGGCCAAGTAATTTCTTCGTTTGGTACATCAGGGAAGGTGGATTTGCATGAGGGATTACCGAAAATTGCCAAAGATAAATTCATCATATCAAATACGCCAGGAACGATTTATAAAAATTTAATCATCATGCCCGTTCGATTATCGGAAGGAGCAGATGCAGCACCAGGGGATTTGAGAGCCTTTGATGTGATAACAGGAAAAATTGCCTGGACCTTTCATACAATCCCCTACCCTGGTGAATATGGATATTCGACTTGGCCCAAAGACGCCTATAAAAATGAGTATGTGGGAGCAGCTAATAATTGGGCCGGAATGGCTGTCGACGAAAAAAGAGGGATCATATTTGTACCTACTGGTTCTGCTGGATATGATTTTTGGGGTGGCAATCGAAAGGGCCAAAATTTATTTGCCAATTGCCTTTTGGCCTTAGATGCGAATACAGGTAAGAGGCTTTGGCATTTTCAAACCACACACCATGATATATGGGATCGTGATCTTCCTGCCCCACCTAATTTGATTACTGTCGTTAAAAATGGAAAGAAAATTGATGCCGTAGCACAAATCACAAAACAAGGTTATGTATTTGTATTTGATCGGGTGAACGGAAAACCTCTTTTCCCGATCATTGAAAAAAAGGTACCAAAATCTGAATTTTCTGCAGAAAGCGTTTGGCCTACACAACCTGTGCCCACTTTACCAAAACCATATGCTAGGCAATCGAATGAGTTATCGAATGAAGACTATAATCCTTATTCGCAAAATATAGCCCAACTAAAACAAACGCTCAAATCAGTTGATAAAAATTGGTATGCGGCGCCTTCAAAAAAGGGCACCTTAATATTACCTGGATTTGACGGTGGAGGCGAATGGGGCGGTGCAGGTGCTGATCCCGAAAACGGTATTATTTACATCAATTCTAACGAAATGGGCTGGATTCAAACGATGGAACCTGCTGCAACTAACTTAAAAGCGACAGGCGAAAACGTATATAAGTCATATTGCAAGTCTTGCCATGGAGCGGAATTGCAAGGAAATGTAAAAAGTGGATTCCCAGAATTGAATACCATACATCAACGAAGAAAAAAGGCATTTGTCAGCGAAATTGTGACTCAAGGCAAGGGCATGATGCCTGGATTTGGCCAATTGACCGCTACCGAAAAATCAAATTTATTAGCATTTTTATTTAAAGAGGCGCCTAAAGAAATAGTGAGTTTACAAGAATTGAAATCTAAAAATCTTCCTCCTTATAAAATGACCGGTTATAATAAATTTTTAGATTCGGAGGGTATGGCAGGGATTAGTCCGCCTTGGGGAACTCTAAATGCGATTGATCTAAATACAGGTAAATACCTTTGGAAAATCCCATTTGGCGATGAACCATTATTGGCAAAAAAAGGAATTAAGAACACTGGAGCTGAAAATTATGGCGGGCCGATTATTACGCAAAATGGATTATTGTTAATTGCGTCGACGAAAGATGGAAAATTCAGGGCATTTGATCGTTCGAATGGCAAACTGCTATTTGAATACCTTTTGCCTGCCGCAGCTTTCGCAACTCCATCAACTTATATGGTCAATGGAAAACAGTTTGTCGTTATGGCGTGCGGGGGAACCAAATTAGGAACACTCAAAGGCAATCAATATGTTGCATTTTCGTTGCCTTAATTTTTAAATGGATGTTTGGAAAACCTCCATTATCAAACCTATATTGTGAAACCAAAATTGATTTATTTAAGCGTTTACAAAAAAACAAAAAAGCACTTACATAGATTGTAAGTGCTTCATTTTCAATAAGTGGACCAGCATGGGCTCGAACCATGGACCCCCTGATTATGAGTCAGGTGCTCTAACCAGCTGAGCTACAAGTCCACATTAGATTGAACTAATGTGGTGCAAAATTAAGTAATTATTGCCTTTCTAACTAAATTTGGTCAAATATTTTAAGTTTTATCAGATTGCATTCTCTAATTTTCTAATAGAAAAGATAAATCTTACATTTGTTAATGATTAAATACATTTTGGTATAAAACCTGTGGACCGCTTTATGTTTCCAACAAAAATAATTAATGATCCCATTTATGGATTTATCAAAATAAACAATCCATTCATATTGGAGTTGATTGATCATCCATTTTTTCAAAGACTTAAGCGCATTAAGCAATTAGGATTAGCTGAATTTGTCTATCCCGGAGCGCATCATACCCGATTTCATCATGCACTGGGTGCCATGCACTTAATGGATCAAGCATTAAATAATTTAAAAGCTAAAGGATATAGTATTACAGAAACCGAGCAAGAAGCGGCTGAAATTGCTATTTTATTGCATGATATAGGCCATGGGCCATTTTCACATGTCTTAGAAAACACCATATTAAATGAGGTAAAACATGAAGAGGTTTCTAATCTCCTTATGAAAAAGCTAAATGAACATTTTAAAGGTCGATTATCATTGGCTATTGAGATGTTCAACAATCGGTATTATCGTCCATTTTTCCATCAATTAATTTCGAGCCAGTTGGATGTTGACCGATTGGATTATTTAAGTAGGGATTCGTTTTACACAGGCGTTAGAGAAGGGTTTATTGGCTCTGAAAGGCTATTAAGTATGTTAGACCTTAAAAATGAACAACTCGTGTTAGAGGAAAAGGGTATTTATTCCATTGAAAACTTTTTGATGGCTCGTAGGCTTATGTATTGGCAAGTCTATCTCCATAAAACTGCCATAGCGGCGGAGACCATGTTAATTCAAATACTAAGACGAGCAAAGGATTTGATGGCACAGGGAGTAAAATTAAATTGTTCCAAGCCTCTTTTTGTCTTTTTAAGTAGAACTTATACTTGGGATGAATTTACCAGCAATGAAAAACTTTTACTTGCATTTACGGACTTAGATGATCATGATATTTGGGCCGCTTTAAAAGATTGGAAAAATGAAAAGGACAAAATTCTTAGGCATTTATGTGAATCATTTTTAACTAGGAAATTATTTAAATGCAAATTAGGCACCCAGCCATTACCTAAATCAAAAATAACAGAAATAGAGACTAAGATTCAGGAAAGTTTAGGGATCGGTTTTGAGGAACTTTCTTATTTTGTTGTAGAGGGTTCTACCAGTAATGCTGCGTACGTACAAGGCGACAATACGATCAAAATGGTCGATAAACAAGGGCAAGTGGTCGAGTTAATGCTTGCATCTGATTTACCGACCATCCAAGCCTTGAGTAAGATTGTGAAAAAATACTATTTTTGTTGTCCAAAGAGCGTATATTTGCAAGGAGAATTGAGCTAAATTATTTTTTAATACCTAATTGCCACCATATATTTAAGATATGAAATTTACTGTTGACCAAATAGCTGATTTAATTGAAGGTACAGTAAATGGCAATGGGGCTACATTAATTAGTAATTTCGACAAAATAGAAGAAGGTAAATCAGGAAGTATCTCATTTCTTTCTAACCCCAAATACGAATCTTATTTATACCAAACGGATGCTTCAGCGGTCATTATATCAAAGGACCTTACGTTAAAAAAGCCAGTTAAAACAGCTTTAATACGTGTTTCTGATCCATATTTAGCTTTTACCATCTTATTACAAAAATATCAAGAATTAGTAGAAAATAAGGAAACTGGAATTCAGATTCCTAGTT
>CAIZMB010000052.1 GCA_903933935.1 uncultured Cytophagaceae bacterium | reverse complement strand
TGTTGTGAGGACGATAGCATCCTAGGTGCCCCCTTTTTTATCATGGAAAAAGTGGATGGTTTAATCATTCGAAATAAAAGACCTGAGCATGTTTCAGCTGATTTTTTTACGCGACTTTCCAGATCTTCTGTTGATGTTTTGTTGGAATTACATGCCTTAGAATTAACTAATTCGGGCTTAATCAATTTGGGAAAACCGGAGGGTTATGTGGCGCGCCAAGTAGCTGGATGGTCTGAAAGGTATATGCAAGCCCAAACGGATGATATTCCAGAACTCAAGGATGCTTTTGAATGGCTAGCGCGCAATCAACCCGAGCACTCTTCAGTGGCATTTATTCACAATGATTTCAAATTTGACAATATGGTCATCCGAGAAGATGCTTCTGTGGCTGCCGTTTTAGATTGGGAAATGGCTACTGTGGGCGATCCTTTGATGGATTTAGGAACCACCTTGGCGTATTGGGCCGAGGAAGGTGATCCTGATATTTTAAAAATGTTTAATTTAAGCTATGTAGAAGGCAATTTTTCACGCGCCGAGCTTGTTGAATATTATGCATCAAAAAGTAAGTTAGATGTTTCCAAAATCCTTTTTTATTATGTTTTTGGTTTGTGTAAAGTGGCGGTGATTGCCCAACAAATTTATAAGCGATATGCCTTAGGATTTTCTACCGATGAACGATTTTCCTTGTTAAATCAAGTAGTTAAGGCAGCAGGAATTAAAGCCATGGAGAGTATTAAATCGAATAAAATATGAAAATCAATAAAGTATGTATTTTAGGTGCAGGTACCTTAGGTTCTAGAATTGCTTTGCAATCTGCTATTTCAGGATTTGAAGTTCGTGTGTATGACATCAAGGAAAGCGCTTTTGAAGCTTCTCGTATAATGATGGCTAAGGTTTTGAAGCAAATCAAAATGGATGCGGCGATCATTGATTCGATATTATTTACCACGGATCCAGCGGAAGCCGTTTTAGATGCAGATATTATTTCAGAAAGTGTGACGGAAGATTTGGCTTTAAAGCAAAAAGTCTGGGCCCAATTTGGTGCCATAGCTCCTGAAAAAACAATCTTTACGACTAATACAAGCTATTTGTTGCCTTCTCAGATCGCTGATTTTACGGGTAGGCCTTCCCTATTTTGCGCTTTCCATTTTCATGACGTATTTTATTCTACCGTAGTGGACATTATGCCGCATCCGGGAACATCAGAACATTTGATTTCTATTTTGGAGGATTTTGGTCGGGCATTAAACCAAGTACCTGTGGTGGTTCGAAAAGAAAATCATGGCTATATTTTCAACTCGATGTTGATGGCTTTAATCGGTTCTGCAGGTAAATTAAGGACGAAGGAAGTGGCTAGTATTGAAGATATTGACAAATCTTGGATGGTCAATTTTCATATGCCCATGGGTCCATTCGGAATTTTAGATTCGATAGGCTTAGATACAGCTTGGCATGTGACTCATAAATTGGAGGATCCGGGTTCCCAGGCTTTTGCCGCTTTAGTCAAAACCTATATAGACGCAGGTAAATTAGGGGAAAAAACAGGAGAAGGATTTTACAAATATCCTCATCCTGCTTATCGAGACGCTGATTTTTTAAATTAACTTATTTCGGATTGTATATTTTTTCTGCTGTTTTTAAAACTTGAGCTTTATCTAAAGACATTGTTTTTGTTTTTTGAGCTTGGTATAAAGCTCTTTGGTCCGCAAAATGTGGGCTATCTGGATTTGAACTCGCCCCAAATGTATTGACCGTTTCGATGATTGGCAGACTTCCATCTTTAGGGAATTTCACAAAACCAATGTAGGCATCCCCGCTTACCATTCTTTTCTTTCCATTGTCATGATTCTTCGACATCACCGCCGATAAAACATCGGGCATACCTCCTTGTGGCCATTCATCTTTCCCACGAACTAATTTCTGTACATCGCCTAAAACGAGGTCAATCGTACCAAAATTCTTCATTAAATAATCATAAATATGTTGATATACTTCGACCCCTTGTTCTAGCGTTAATGTACTTTGGGCGTTACCTTTCATCGTTTTTGAAATCTGATAATAAGCTAAATTGTACACAAGAGCCCCTTTACTATCAGGATTAGTCACATGATCCCAATTTTTTAAGGAGGTAATTAAAGGAGCTAATTGGGGATATTTGGACTCGTCCACCATAAATAGTGAATCTGACGAATAGCCATAAGGATATAAAATTTGTTTAGGTAGTTGGCGATCAAATTTAATTTTCTTCAAATCCTCAAAACTGATTTTTGAATAAGAATCGATTAGGTCTTTGGCTCTTCGGCTCCGATTATTGTGATACGTTTCATAGCCATCATTTTTGTCATAGTTGGCCGGATTTAAATTCTCATTTTCTGCTGTCGCCATAAATGGAGAATGGTTCGTATTAAACAAATAGCCACTTTGTGGATTTAAATGCTGAGGTAGCTCGTTGAAAGGCTTGAATTTATCCCATAAAGTTGCCCGTGTATTTCCAGGCAAAGTCGAATTCCAGTGATATTTAGGATCTGGATTACGATAAGGCATTTTTCCATTGGACACATAGAAAATATTATCCTGCTTATCTGCATATATTATATTAAACATGGCTAAATGGTTGGTCTCCAAAGCAGTTTTAAATTCAGCCCAATTTTTCGCTTTATTCATGAAATACCATTGTTGGAGCGCCATGGCATCCATCAAAGAAGGTAAGCGCATGGAGAAAAATTCCCCTTTGGGATTGGCGACTGTTGGTCCATAAATGGATTTATAAGCCATTTTTGAAATAGGTATTGGGATTCCTTTGATGTGCAATTTGATTTTTCTTTTCTCTAAGGTCAACCATTCTCCATCCACTAGATATTGGCCAGGGTGCTTTTTGTCGGTTTGCAATTGGAATACATCCACTTTGTCTTGCATGTTAACGGTATGGGCCCACGCTAAATTTGGGCTAGCTCCATGAAAAATAAGCGGTGCGCCAGGAAAGAGGCCACCTAACATGTTCCAACCTTCTTCACTTTGTAAATGGGCTTCATAAAAAGCGGTGGCTCCTTCAATGGGTTGGTGTGCGTTAATAACCAGCATGGGTTCTCCAGTGGCCGATTTTTTACTGCTGATGGCAAATGCATTACTTCCTTCCCCAGTAAAACCGGGTAAATTCGCAATCGAGCCATTGAGTATTTTAGGCAATGTTTTGTCGACTCCACAAAATACCGCGACGGAAAACATGGTCGTTGCGATGTAATCTTCTACGTTGATCGGGAATACATGCTTATTCAATATTTCTTTTGGATGCGCTTTTCCATAGGCTTGCAAACCCAATAAATAGCCTTGAAGCAATTGGATAAACTTAGGATCCATCGATTTAATTTGTTGGTCTACTGTCGCTCTCGTATTTAAAAGCCCAAAAACAAAGTCGACAGGCGCACCTTCCTTGCCCATGTAAGTAGATAATTTCCCCTTTCCGGTCAGAATAAGTGTTTGAATTGTTTTGAAATCATCCTCTGCATGTGCCCATGCAAGGCCATAAGCCACTTCTGGATCTGTGGGAGCAAAAATATGGGGTACGCCATAAGAATCTCTCGCGATGGTGATTTTGTCCACATGAATTTCAGGGAAATTCGTGTTTTGTGCAAATAAGCTAAGACTAATAAGGGTTAATAGAAGACTGTAAAAATGTTTCATAGGTATTTTTTAGCAAGTATAATTTTATTAAAATACTTCAAATCTAGAAGCATAAATTGATGGTAAATTATTTAAATAGAGTTCAGATAAGCTCTATTTAGTCATTTATCAGAACACTATTTTAATAATTAATGTTTGATTAACTCTTAACAATTTTCTTTATATCTTCTTCTATCTCTTTCAGGCTCAACTCTTTTTCAATTGTTTTTTGAACAATTTTATATTTGTCAAATTCCTTTCCTGATTTTTGCATGGCGATATCGTGGCTAATTCTTCCTGCATGAGTTAATAATTCTCTCCCATTCAACTGTAATATATTATCTAATCGTTGAATCCAATCTGCCATGTACATGGGAGTTTGTTGTAGGGCCATCGTTTCAGCAAACGCCAAATATTGTTCCACCAATAAACCTAGTAGTTTTATCTCATCTTCGTTTAAGTAATTTTTAGCAATACTAACATCCGATTTTTTAATGGGATTAGCCTTTTTCTTATCAAATGACTGCATCCCTAACAATGGCAAATTAGCATCAACTCTTCGATATACTAACTCTGCTGCTGTTTGTTCACTGATGGCCCACAATAATTTGTTTTGAACTACCTTAAAAAAGTCAATTGTTTTTTCCGCTTTGAACTCATAATCAATACTAGTTTTGTAGATATCTTTTATTTTCTGATAAAAGAAACGTTCCGATAGACGTATTTCACGAATGCGTTCTTGCAATTCGTTGAAATAATTCATTGAAGTACCCGTTTTAAATCGGTCATCATTCAATGTAAATCCTTTTATGATGTATTCTTTCAGGCGTTGGGTAGCCCAAATGCGGAACTGAGTACCTTGGGGCGATTTCACTCGATATCCCACTGAAATAACAACGTCTAGATTATAGAAAAAAGGGGCCTTCTGTTGAAATTCGGAATTTCCGAATTTCTTCATTGTAACAGTTTCTAGCAACTCTTGCTCTTCATAAATGTTCTTTATATGCTCATTTATTGTGGATTTGGCTTTACTAAATAAGGTGGCCATTTGGTCTTGCGTCAACCATACATTTTCTTCTTCTAATCGAACGTCAATTTTGATGCTGCCGTCCGGATTCTTGTAGATGATGATATCGCTGTTCATACCTTTTGCTAATATTATACTTTTGATTTCATTCTATTATTTTTAAAATGAAAACTGATTATTAAATTCTCTTTAATCTTTCGTTAATCTATCGAAAAAAATAATTTTCCAGATTAAATGAATTATTTCAGATTGGGATTCGATATTAAATTGGCAAATAATCTCCAAGCGCCGGGTACAGCGGCTGGTAATTCCCGGAAGAAAACTAATCCTGTGTAGATGAATTGGCCTTTACCATATTTACAAACCGTGATATTTCCCTTATTTAATTTTTCACCTGGATCCGTAAATCCTAATGGAAATTCAAAGTGAGCATCATCTGATTCACCGGTATAAATGGATCTCTCTTGTACCCAATTTTCGAAATCGGTCTCAGAAATTTTATTGGGTACGTTTAATAAGGCATGAGTAGGAAGTAGAAAATCGGGTTTTGCGTCTTCTCGAGTAATTCTAGCTCTACCTACAGCCATTGGATAAGGTGCAATCGATGATTTAATCGGGCCTAAAAAACTAGCTGTATTGTATTGAACGATATAATTTCCACCATTTTCTACGTATTTCATGAGTTCAGGATAGGCATTGACCATATAATCAAGCGTATTGTGAGCTCTCACACCGGTAACTACCGCATCATATTTTTTTAAGTTGGCCAAGTTCAAATCGTTTTCGCTCAAAAAATCGATTTGATAACCTAGTTGTTTAATGGCTTCAGGAACCTTATCACCAGCTCCTTTGATGTATCCAATGCGAGTTCCTTGCTTCTTAATATCGATGTGCAAGATGTCCAAATTGACAGGAGAAAAATACCTTTGAGTGGGAATATGCGGGTATTCTATGGTTTGTAATTCCAATGAATCAACCCAATTCCCTTGTTGGGTTTCATAAGCAAGCGAAAGTTTTTGCTTTATTTTTCCTGATTCTGAGAATTTAGTTTCGTCGAATGGGACGTTATAGGCCAACTTCTCACCTTTTTTCAACCCTTTGGGCAAAGAAATAGTACTTAACGTATTTTGGCCGTTAGCCTGAATTTTCACGGTTCCTGGGGCAATTTTCCCTAAAGCAAAAATGGTTAGTTCAACCATTTTCTTCGACTTTGAACCCTTAGTTAGTAATAGTACATTGGAATTTAATGAAAAGACTGATTTGGGACTGATACTAATGGGTTGGTATATTTCGCCTTTAACTGGGTCCACGATCATTTCTTGGATAGGCTTTTCTATTTGAAATTCTTCACCATCAATTAAAAAAGTGGCGGAAGCCAAAATAGCTGGATCTGGGTTTGGTTGGCCTATTTTTTTAGGATCATCGACATTAAATCGACCAATTTCTTTCGGTTTTTTGATCCAATAGGGTTGCGTTATTTCGCTGCCGGCAATTAGAGTTCTAGATAGGATTTGTTTTTTTGAAACGGCTAATTTACCAGACCAAGTCGAGTCTTGATCTCCTACCGTGATTTTTAATTGGCCTACTTCTACTGGAGTACGCACGATGAATTCTGCTTTTACTTTAATGGAATCACCTCTCGACACGATTCCGGCATTTGAATAAGCGTTTAAATTAATGCCTGCTGCTTTGATGACCCATTCATTAATTTGTTTTAATTTTTTATCTCGGAGCGTTGATTTAGGCAATGCAGAGATTGATTTTTTCAAGGCAATTAAGCTAGGGATACTTAATTGTGGTTGGCTGATCTTGTAATTTTGAATGATTTGATCGATGGCATATTCAATCGAAGCGGCTCCTGGTATTCTGGCCCAAGAAACATCTACTCCATCCCATAATTTATTTACTGGCGTCGTTCCTGCTAGGGTCACGAAATATTCCATGCTTTTTCCTCGGTCAGCAGAAAACCCAAAACCCTGGCTTTTATGTTGGCTCCTACTAAATGCGGCCATTTCACCTGTGCTTTGGCCAATGGAAGGCAAATAATTTCCAATTTCAAATTTAAATTGGTCTTCGCTGATGGTTGAATTAGGCGAACCTGGAAAGCGGAACGTGTTCCAAAGTAATCGTTTTGCTTGCCATACGTCCACCCCTAATTTTAATTGCTCGGGAAAGCGATTTGGGTCTGCAGCGGCTTTAAAAGCTTCTATGGCTAATACGGCTGATGCGGAATGGTGGCCATGACCTGCTCTCGCATCGGGTGGAAAACGGGTAAAAATGATATCTGGGCGCAATTTACGGATCACCCAAACCATGTCAGATAGAATTAATTCTTTCCCCCAAAACCCTAAAGCTTCGTCTGTTGATTTTGAAAAGCCAAAATCAAAGGCTCTTGAGAAATATTGGTTTGCCCCATCGATTCTTCTGGCGGCCAACAATTCTTGTGTTCTGATTAATCCGAGGGCTACTCCTTGCTCATCTCCTATTAAATTTTGTCCCCCTTCACCCCGATTACATGCAAAATAACTGGTTTCCCATTGTTGTTCTTGCGCAAACCAGGTCAACATATGCGTGCTTTCATCATCTGGATGTGCTGCGATATGCAATACAGATCCTAAGACTTTTAATCCTTTTAGATCCTCATATAATTGAGCCGAGGTTCTTTGTTGGGCTTGTATTCCAAACTGAACTGCTATGAGTACAAGTAAAAGTAGTTTTTTCATTTGGGGGGAAATTAATTAATGCGTTTCGAAAATTTTTTTCGAATTAGAAAAAAATGGAATTGGATAATTTTTCAGATCATTTTAAAAAATGACAGCGCATAATGCGCTGTCATAACCTATTTTAATTCTCCCAATCATCCGTTCTGAAAAGGTTGACTGGTAAACCTTCCCGACTAAATAAATTAGGCATATCGGCATTTTTAAAGGCGTAGCGAACGGCCACTGGATTAGGTACATCGGGGCTTGAAACCACCAACGATGAACCGTCAATTTTTCCTGTGGCGGGATAGAATTTCTTATCATCGCCTGCAATCATTAAATGGCTAGGATCACCATCTTTGGCAACTAATTTCCCATTTAACTCACGGAAATATAGTCTGATTTTTCCTTTTTCTACTTTCATTCGATCGTATTTAGGATAGAATATAGGACCCGCTTCTTGGCCATAATGTTTGACTAAAGCTAAATTAGCAAAACGATTAGCCACCTCTATTTTAATCGTTGGATGGATATTGGTCACATCAGGTACCAAATCCGAAAGTACAACCATCGCTGTATTTTCTAATTTTAAATTGTTTGTTTGAGCTTCTCTCAGTTTAGCCCCATTGACGTTGTCTCCATATTTATCATAAGGAGCAATTTGGGCAAAATAGAAGGGAAAATTTTTATTGAAAGCTGTACGCCATGAGACAATTAGATCATTCATTAATTCGGTATACGTGCCGTATTGGCCCACATTGCTTTCTCCCTGATACCACAATGCTCCAGCAATGTTATAATTGATAATGGGTGCAATCATGGCATTGTAATTCATGCCAATGGTATTTTGATTATTTTTAATCGCCTGAACCAAGTGTGGTTTTTTCATCACTGAGTCTCTGGCAATCCAAACTTCTGCTCGTGTACCTCCCCAATTGGAACTAATTAATCCCATGGGAACTTTCAATTGTGCTTGAAGTTTTTTGCCAAAGAAATACCCTATGGCTGAAAAAGCCTTCATGTCAGTTGGATTACAAACGACCCATTTTGCTCTGACATCTTCTTGTGGATACTTTGCTGTTGCTTTTGGAATATAAAAGAAACGAATTTGATCATTGGTTGCATTCGGCATTTCATCAATGGACTCTTTCAGATTTTGAGTGCCGCTCCATTCCATATTACTTTGGCCTGAAAATATCCATACTTCACCAAAAACTACATCCGAAACAGTGATGCTATTTCCATTTGTTTTGAAGGTAATGCTATGATTACCACCTGCTTTGGGTGTATTAACCTGCAAAGAAAAATGTCCAAAGATAGACCTTACTTTGTATTGAGTTGTGTCCCAATCCACAGTGACTTTTACATCTTCCCCTGGATTAGTCGTCCAGCCCCAAAGCGTCACCTTGGATTTTTGTTGGAGTACCATGTGATCCCCAATAATAGCGGGCAATTGGACATCTGCTTGTAAACGAAAGGCAAAAAAAAGCAAAAATATTAGTAATTTTTTCATGTGTTTTTTGGGTTTATTTTAACATATTTCTATTCCATGGCCCACGATAAGGACGAGCTAATAAGGCTGTCGCTTCAGGATCATTGATAATTACTTTTTTAATAGGGTCATAGGAAAGTGGTCGACCTAAACGCATCGATAAATTTGCGATGATGCAACTCGCTGTCGAAATATGTCCAGCTTCTATATCAGCTATAGGTCTTGATTTCTTGTCGATGGCCGCTAAGAAGTCCAACATGTGCCCGCGAGTTGCCGGAGCAGCATTTAATTCAATGCGTTCTTCTTTTAAATCCTCTGGATATTTTTCTTTTTCGAAAATGACATCTTGGTGTATTTTCGAAGCTTTGGGATCTACCGGAGTAAAGTCGTAGCGCATTGTGCTCATTCTCAAGGTACCTTTTTCCCCATAAAGCGTCAATCCCCAAGGATAATCTGGATCTGGAGGAGTTCCCCAAGAACGATGTTGCCAAACACAGTTTAAATCATTGTATTCAAAAACAGCCGTTTGAGTATCAGGAATGTTTGATTTACCTCCTTTTTGTACGTAAATACCGCCTTCAGAGCTGATGCGATTAGGCCAACCTAAATCCAACATCCAGCGAGCAGTGTCAAACATGTGAATGCACATGTCGCCCATAATTCCATTTCCGTATTCATTGAAAGTTCTCCACCATCTTGTATGCGGTAATCCATCATAAGGACGCATAGGTGCAGGTCCAGTCCACATTTCATAATCAAAAAATTCAGGAACGGGTTGAACGGGTGGGTTTCCATTATTGCGCATACCATAATAACAGTACATTTCTACGTGTGCGACTTTGCCCAACAAACCCTTATCAACAATATCTCGCTTTGCTTGAATTAAATGAGGGGTACTTTTTCGTTGAGTTCCTACTTGGACCGTTTTATTATATTTTCTAGCCGCAGCTACCATGGCCTCACCTTCTAATACGTCTACCGAAATAGGCTTTTGTACATAAACATGGGCTCCTGCTTTCACAGCGTCAATCATTTGTAAGGGGTGCCAATGATCTGGACTTCCCACGATGGCGATATCCAATTCATTTTCTTTTAATAAATGGCGATAATCATTGTATAACTTAGGCGTTTTACCTGATTTTTGACGCTCAGAAACTAATTTTCCTGCTTGGTTTAATTGATTTCGATCTGGATCGCAAAGGGCTAAAACTTCTACGGGAGCAACTTGCATGAGGCGGAAAAGATCACTTTTTCCGTACCAACCGGTACCAATTAAGCCTACTTTTAAAGGTTTATCTGGATTGATTAAATCCAAACCATAGGCTCCAAACTGGGATAAGGCTAAGGATGCGGTAGCACCCTTGACAAATTGCCTACGATTAATGTTAAATGATTTCATATTTTTGATAGGTTTAGAAATTGCTTGTCATTTTTACAAGAAACTAAGGTAACAATTTTGGAATTATTTTAAAATTAATTTAAATGAATGGCTTGAAATTTTATTTTTTGGACTTATAATGAAGTAAAATTTTAAAATAAAAGAGTAAAAACGATACCGTATTTTCTCATTAGTGTTTCTCATTCCATGTTTGCAAAATGGATTAGGACCTCATAAAAATTACTACACCATTAGATTACATTCAAAAGCGCATAAAAAAAGCCCAAAAGGGCTTTTTTTAAAGTATTAGAAGTAGGATTTAAATTATCTAGCTTTCAACGAACTTAGGAATTCGACCACATCTCTAATTTCTCTTTTCGACATTAAGCTACCCATAGGTGGCATGCTGGACGGAGCATTCACACGCGACTTAATTCGTGACAAGGCAATTTTTAAAGGTTCCGCCTCATTGGTTTTTAATTGGATTTCTTTCTCATTTTCAACAAGCAATAATCCAGATACTTCTTGGCCATCGGTGAGAACAACAGTAACATTGCCAAAACCTGGTGCAATTCGAGCACTAGGTTCGATTAACGATTGAAGTATTTGTTCGCGCGTTAATCTGCTGCCTACACCTTTTAACGAGGGTCCTACATTTCCTGCTTCACCATTTAAATTATGGCAACGCACGCATTGAACCGTTTGATTGCGATTAAAAATTCCACTGCCTACTTGTAAGTTACCTCCAAAAAGCGCCTCTTTAAACTCATCGGTTAAGGTTCCTTTCGTTTTAAGGGCATCCAGTTTAGCGACCAATTTATCCGATTTACTTGCTTCAACGGCCTCCATCAAATCCAATTTAATTCCATTTTCTAATTTACCTCCGACCATTTTTTGAATCAAATCCTCGAAAATATCAATCGTGTTTTCTGATTTCATTTTTCCCATGCTTTGCAACAATTGTTGCTGCTCAGGCATACTTCCTTTTTCGAATATCGTGTTCACGATGGATGGCAACTGGTTTTTCGAAATTTCAATTTTATTTAAATTACTTAGGGCAACTCCTCGAACCCCTCTATCCGAATCATCCATTCCTTTTTGGATAATTAAAGCCAAATTAGGATCATTTAACTTGGCTAATGACGATAATTGCGACGAACGAACTTTTGCGTTTGGATGGTTGGCAAAAATTTGAGTTTGCTCAGAACATAAATCCGTAATATTTAGTTCTGCTAACAAACGTGCAGTGGCGATTAATACTTCAGGGTTTTTGCTACGTAAAAACTCAGGCATTTTGCTTTTTATCTTAGCGACTACATCAGCTGGATTTCTTTTTAATATACCACGATGACGTCCATCCACTCGATCCATGACCGATGGATTTGCCCAAGAACCTAAAGTAGCAATGGCTTCCGCTCGTATGACATCTGATATATCACTTCTTTCCGCAAACTGAATTAATAAATCGATTTCTTTGGCAGTCCCTACACGAAGACATGCATTGATGGCCCTTCTTAAAAGAGGCTCGCCTTTCCAAGCAGGATTAGCTAAGCTAGCTGCCAAAGCAGGCAATGCATCCACAATGGACTCATCATCATTAATGGCTCTTGCCGCTTCTGTAGCAATGTATTCATCCGAATCTTGAAGCGATTTGGCGACTTTTGAACTTGCCATGCGACGCAATATTAAGACAGATGCAAGTCTAAGTGATTTGTTTCCAGAGTTTTGCATCGCTACGATTGCTTCCTCTTTCCCTATTCTAGCCAACGCTAAAACGGCTGCATGACGGATGTATTGATCTACATCTTGGTTGCGTTCTAGCAAGGAAATTAATCCCGGAATGGATTTGGTTGACTTGATTCTGCCCAATGCCTGTGCCGCAAAAAACTGACTTCTTGGGGCTTCTGTTCCCAATAACTCAATTAATGCATCTTCAGCGGATACATAAAAAGCATCTCCTAAAACTTTTGCTGCTTGAGCTCTTAATTCAACATCCTCATCTTTTAACAATGGAATTAGATTATCACCTAAGCTTCTATTTTTTTCAATCAATTGGCCCATTCCCCACACTCCATGTACACGAGCTAATTGGTTTGTTTTTTGATTGATTGCGTTCAATAAACGGTCAGCCGCCGCTCTATTGACCAATTCAAACTGTGCTTTTAACCGAACTCGTTGATCTCCATAGGCTAAAAGACTGGATAACTGATCCAATGTTTGGAGCGCATAATCTTGTTGGATAAACGTTTTTGTCTGCGCTCTTTCTTCCGTTAGGTCTCTGTTTTTATCATCTACATCCAATTTCCAAACTCGACCATAGTTTTTAGTATCCCAACCAAATACCCAATCCGCCGCATAAAGTGCACCTTCAGGACCAAAACGAATGCCGGTAGGTAATATTCCACTCACCACATCCACCTCTGATTTGAAATCAAAGCTGGCACCTTTGGGCTTTAAATCGAACGACCAAATATGTGAATTGGTCGCATTACCTACGAATTCTACTAAGAAAAAATGATTTTGCCAATGCTTGCCTAAAGCCGTTCCTGGGTTAAACACCATTCCGGTAGGGCCATTGTGAAAATTACGAATTGGCGGAATGATGTAGGCGGCTTGACCATCCCAACGAGGCGTAAATAATTTCTCGTCCATCCATACTTTATATAGATTGTTGGTAGGATCCGTGTATTTTCCGTATTGCCAATTGGACCGCCATCCCGCGTCAGAACCCTCCACCACATGGACTAATCGCTCACTTTCACCAGGATGATCGCCATCATTATCTGAACTGATCAAACTTCCATACGTATCAAAAACAAATTCATGCGTATTTCTCAAACCTGAAGCATATACTTCAAAATTACTTCCGTCCGGATTTGAACGCACAATAACTCCTGAGTTTGGATATTTGTATTGCTTGCCATCTAAAGCGGTTATATTAGCTCCGATGTCTCCTATTTGCCAGTAAATTTTTCCGTCAGGTCCTTCCACTACGCCTGACATCCCATGACCACCAAAACCAATGTGAACTCCATATCCATGAGAAATAGAAACGGGATTCGTCCACAAACCTTTTTTATGGGTGTTTTCTAATCGCCATAAATCAGGTCCTACGGCAATAAACGCATCTTTTTTACGTACCAAGATTCCTCCTGATACATCTGTGATTTCTTCATTAAAACCATTGAAAACGCGGGAGGAAATATCTGCGAAACCATCTCCATCCTTATCTTCTAGTTTCCAGATTTCTTCCTTCTCAACAGCCAAATCTTTCCAATCGTGAGATCCATCTCCATTTAAATCTTTTAGCCACTCGTTCTGAGCACTTTTCTCTGGGGCAAAAGTCTTTCTTAGAAATGCTCTGCGATCTTCGACTGTCTGAAGACCTATGGATTCGGTCATCCAATCACGGTGCCCACGAATGTCAAATTCCGAATTTTTTTGTCGGTTAGTTCGTGTCAAGAATACTGCACCTTGATCATCGATGTCCATGGAAACTGGGTCGATGGCCAGCGAATCCGAGGCCCAACGTGTTATTTTAAATCCTGGGGCAATTTTAATCGGGGTTTTGTCCCGAGCGGCTTGTGCCTTTTCTGCGAGGTTATCTTGATCCTCAACAATCACTTGGTACGTGTCTTTTTCCAATTTATTCGTACATGAATACAGGAAAATAGGTCCAGCACAGGCTAATAATAATAATTGTCTTTTCATGGTTTTAGTTATCTTCGTCCATCATACTGCGGCGTTGCTTGGCAGCTTGTTTGGTGGTTTTAAATCGGTAATTAAAGGTAAAGTTAAATTGGGTTAGGCGTCCTTGCATTTCTGCTTCAGTGAAAAAACCAACTCCTTTGATTTCTGAGCGCATGATGCGAGAACTAAATACGTCTAAAATATTTAAGGTAACGGTTCCGTTCCCTTCCATGATATCTTTGCTAGCAGATAAATCCATCCAGGACATATAGCCTCTAGACCCTTGTGGTGTTTTTTGCGGGGCTTCGTAGTTGGCCCTGATTTGAGCATCAATTCCCGCACCTAATTTAACCCGAGACGTATGCCGGACAAACCAAGAGTACGTGTCACTGTAAAAACTAGCATCTAAATTACGTGCATCTGTAATAGCTCTAAATAAGTTAAGGCTTACATCTGCTTTCCATGCTTTAGTTACATTATTAGAGCTGGTAAACTCAGCTCCCATGGATTGCATATTAGAAAAATTTAATGGCAACCTTTTGGAATATCCTTCAGCATCTACGCTTCTAATTTGCTCAATTTTTCCGTTGGTATTTCGATAGTATAAGGAAGCACTTAAAGTTCCACTTTCCAAATACCTTAGACCACCCAAATCATAGGAATCCGTGAATTCTGGATTTAAATCAGGGTTTCCTGAAAAGTAATTCCGATTGTCTGAATAAGTCACAAAGGGACTTAATTCATTGTACGTTGGACGTCTTACCCGACGCGAGTAACCTAATTGGAATGACTTTTCCGGCGATACGGTATAGGTAAAGTGCATGCTTGGAAATAAATTCGCATAATTTCGTGGATTCTTTTCAGCCGTTTTTTCTAGTTCTGTTTGTATGTCGGTCACCTCTCCCCGTAAGCCCAATTGGTACGAGAACTTATTTATTTTATCCCCATAAATCGCATAGGCAGCTGAAATATTCTCTTTATAAATGAATTTGTTTAAGAAACCCGGCATGACGGCAAATAATCCATTGGCTTGTTTTTCAGTGACAACATAATCGTTGATCATATCACGGAAGCTCGTTCTTAAACCGGTTTCTACTTTGGCATTTTTGCCCACTGGGTTGACATAGTCGGCTGTTAGGATCCATTGATTTTCAAATTCGTCATTGACAGCACGTTGGATTTTTGAATTTTCTGGCCATGCTTTGCCATCCGCTTTTTTACTTATTTGGGTGTAGGTCTGATCCGATTTTTCCCAATAATTTAAATACCGAAGATCTGCCGTAAAGTCTTTTCCTTTTTTTGCGAATGACTTTTTAAATGTTAATGCATATTCTGAATTAGGTTCGGCTTCTGTTTCCACTTGTTGGCGATCGGTTATAGCGTATAAATTACTGAGCGACTTTTGATAATCGTCATAATGAAAGTCCGATATACGTTCCGTATCCATTCTTCTGAAAATATAGGAACCCGTTAATATTGTTTTTTCGTTGAAGAAGTAATCGGCCCCTCCTCGAATATTATTAACCGTTCCTGTGACATTATTTTTATTGTTTTGTCTGGTGAAATTGGTTTGTCCGGGGGTATAAATTTCTTGGTATATATTGCTTCTACCGGGTGAACGGCGATATAGCAAACCATAATTGACGAAAAAGTTCAATTTGTCTTTTCTGTAATTTAGAATTGCCGTGGCTCCAAAATTTTCAGGATACCCCGTGGTGCTTTCAAAGGCTGCATTAAATCCCTGGGTTGTATTTTTCTTTAACACAATATTAATGATTCCAGCCATTCCCTCTGCTTCATATCGAGCGGATGGATTGGTGATGATTTCAACCTTGTCGATCAGGTTCCCTTGCAATCCAGCTAAACCGCCACCACTCATTCCCACCATCGTAGATGGTTTTCCGTCGACTAAAATTCGAACATTTTCACTTCCTCGCAACCTTACTCCTCCTTCTCCATCTACTTGGACCGAGGGCAAATTGCCTAAAATTTCAGCTGCAGTAGCTCCTTTATTGGCTAAATCGGTACCTACATTAAATATGCGTTTATCTAAAGCAAGTTCCATACTGGCTTTCTGACCTTTTACGGTCACTTCTGCTAAGGTCTTGGTACTCGATTTGATTTTGATTGTCCCTAAATTGATAGAAGATTTTTCTTTAGAAAGTATTTGATTTTTTACTGTGATCGGTTCAAATCCAACACTTTCAATGATTAGGTCATAAGTTCCGAATGGTGCTTCTACTACAAAATCTCCTTTTTCGTTTCCTATAGCTCCAGCTATTGCTTTTTGTGGATTTCCACTCATTAACCTAATACTAGAGAAAGGGATGATTTCTTGAGTGGTTTCATCAATTGTTTTACCTGTTAATTTACCTTTTGCCCCTGATTGGGCTTGGACCGAATTAATTGTAAGTGTGCACAAGGCAAACAAATAAAGTATAGACTTTCTCAAATTGAATGGATTTTAATGAAGCTACAAACTTAAAAAGACTAATTCATATTATTTATACTGTGCTTTAAGTTTACGTGGCAGGATTTAACGCTTTGGTCGAAAAAGTTGTTGGATTATTTGAGCTCTATTTTTTTTCAAAACGAATAGTATACATAATTGTTAAAAAATGTTAGAATCAATTAATTCAATTTAAAAAATGTTCCAAAATGCGAAATTGATACACGCTGAAGAATAATCAATTGAACTAAAATCAAAATAAATTAAGTTTACAT
>CAIZMB010000051.1 GCA_903933935.1 uncultured Cytophagaceae bacterium | reverse complement strand
CGCGTATCGCATTTTCATCGGCTCGTTTTTTAGCTTCCGCTCGAACTTCCGTTTCCATGGCTGGCATCAATAAGCGCTTATAGCCGTCTTGAATGGCCATTTCCACTTGTTTGGCGCATGAATTATTCCCTGTGATAAATCTGCGCTCCAGTTTTGTAAGGACTTCTTCATCGGGGCCCAACAAGCTCAGGTTTAAAAAACCTTCATTTTCTCCTCTAAACAAAGCTAAAATTCGATGGGAAGGGGCTTGTGCAAGAGACTCAGACCAATCGTAATAGTCTTTGTATTTAATTCCGGCTTCTTGTTTTCCTTTGGCGATACTAGACTTTAGGGTCGTTTTACGGGTAAACAAATTCCTTGCTTCTTCTCTTGCTTCCGCTGTTTCCATCATTTCTTCGGCCAAAATATCACGGGCTCCTGCAAGGGCTTCATCGATGTTCGTCACGTGCTCAAGGTAGTCAGCCGCTAATTCTTCAGGGGAAACAAGACGTTGCTGGAACAGTTTGTTAGCCAGTTCCTGTAAACCTTTTTCACGGGCAGCCATCGCACGGGTTTTACGCTTAGGCTTGTAGGGTAAATAGATATCTTCGAGTTTAGCTAATGTTTCAGCCGCTCGTACGGCCTTCTCTAATTCCGGAGTCAGTTTTTCTAGCTCTAGCAAAGATTTTAAAATAGCGTCTCGTCGTTTTTCTAATTCCACAAATTGATCCCTTAAATCCCGAATGGCCGCTACCTGAACTTCATCCAAACTCCCGGTCATTTCTTTTCGATAGCGGGAAATAAAGGGTATTGTACCTCCCTCATCGAGTAAAGCGATGGTTTTTCGTACTTGGTTCTCGCTGATTTGAAGCGCAGTGGATATTTTGGAAAATAGGTTGTACATGATTTGTGGGTAATGTATAGGCGCGACATGTGAGTTCAAAGCTGCTGATCACTCGCGAATTTTAGCTGAGAGATATGTTTTTGAAGGCTTTAGATTTCTATTCGTTCGTAGGGAAATCACTATGAAAATAACCTGCAAACTTCCATATTTCTTGGATTTCAGCTCCTAAGATGGGGTACGGATCGTATATGGGATTTGTCGATTTCAAAATCAGGATGCTCTTGGCTTCTAGGTGATTGATGATTTTTTTCAAAACCACTCCTTCTTCTCTTGTGACTACGATGCAAATCGTATCATCTTTGATCGATTTCCAATCTTCCACATATTCGGCGAATACGAGGGAGTTAGGCTTTAAGGGTAACATAGATTCTCCTTTGATCGGGAAAACGCGGTATTTTTTATCTCGGGGTAGGAAAGGCACTTGGAAGGTTGGTAGCTCTTGGATGAATTCTAAATCATCATATGACGCGGTATAACCCGCCAAAGCCTTGATGGGTACCATCTCGATATTTTCTTCGTTGTTCGAATCCACTGTGGTGGCTAAAATTCGTAGCTTAGGCTTGTTGGCTAATCCTGGTATTCTTTGGGCTAAATCTTCTTTGAGTAACTCGTCGACTTCAACGTTAAAAAACTCAGCCAATAAGATCAAATCACTATATTTAGGCTCGGCTCTTCCGGACTCGTATGAGCCTAAGGTAGGCTTCTTAATATTCAGTAGTTCAGCTAGTTTTTCTTGTGAAGTTTTCTCCGACATTTTGCTGCGTAAAAAACGTAAATTTTGGCTAAAAAAAGTACTCATAAGATTTGCTTATTAAACTAAAATGGATAAAATTCGTAGCTGAATTTTATTGATAATCTTTTCGAAGTTACGAAAGGTATTCAAAATACCCAAATATCTACCAATTTTATGCAAGAACGCGCCATTGTGCACATGGATCTGGATAGTTTTTTTGTTTCGGTGGAACGTCTCCGGGATACTAGGCTTGTGGGGAAACCGGTCATTGTGGGTGGGATGTCTGATCGTGGGGTGGTGGCGGCATGCAGTTATGAGACGCGGGCTTTTGGGGTACGTTCGGCTATGCCCATGAAGATGGCATTGAAATTATGTCCGGATGCGATTGTCTTGCGGGGTGATTTTGATGCATATACCCAACATTCGGAGGCGGTGACCTCGCTAATTATGGGGAGAGCTCCTTTGGTTGAAAAGGCTTCTATTGACGAATTTTACCTTGATATGACGGGTATGGAGCGTTTTTTCGGTTCTTATTCTTTTGCTCAAGACCTTCGAAATCGGATAAAAAAGGAGATTGGTTTGCAAATGTCTTTTGGTCTATCGGTGAATAAGACGGTTTCAAAAGTGGCGACCAATCATGTTAAGCCGGCGGGGGAATTTCAGGTATTCGCGGGTCAGGAAAAATCATTTTTGGCCCCTATGCCGGTGGGTAAGATTCCGATGATCGGTGCGGTTACTTCTCAAACCTTACGCAATATGGGCATCGTTCATGTGGGTACTTTGAGTCAGATGCCTTTGAAAATATTGGAAAAGACTTTTGGTAAATCGGGGACCGTTCTTTGGGAGCGGGCTAACGGGATTGATTTGAGGCCTGTAGTTCCTTATTCTGAGCAGAAGTCTTTGTCGAAGGAAATCACATTTGAACAAGACAGTACGGATGTGGTTTTGTTGCGTCGTATTTTGGGGTCGTTGACAGAACAATTATCGTATGATTTACGGAAGCTTGGGCAATGCACGGCTTGTGTGACGGTGAAGGTAAGGTACTCGAATTTTGATACGCATACTCGACAAATCAGCATTCCAGCTTCGGCCAGTGATCACCGACTGATTCCTGCGGTTCAGGAGCTTTTTGAGAAATTGTATGATCGTCGCTTGTTGATCCGACTTATTGGCGTTCGCTTTTCAAAACTATGGCAAGGGCAGGAGCAGTTGCAGATTTTTGATGAGGGAGCTCGATTGGTTCCTTTGTATGGGGCGATGGATAAATTAAGAAATCGCTATGGAGAGTTTTCGATTTTGAGGGCTAGTGGATTAATGGGAAGTTCAGAACGTAGGAATCGATTAGCCACTAATACGGACGAGTAAACATGTATTTAAATTGCCATTCCTATTATAGTTTACGTTATGGAACACTCTCCCCTGAGCAATTGGTGGCGGAGGCGGTGTTGCGTGGGATAAAAACATTAGCACTGACGGATATTCACAGAGCATCAGGGGTTTTTGATTTTGTTCAGGCTTGTTGGGATGCAGGTATCAAACCTGTGGTGGGGATGGAATTCAGAAACAATCATACGTTGATGTATATATGTCTCGCTCGGAACGCCCATGGTATGGCGCAGATTAATGCTTTTGCCTCAACGTACTTATTGGCCGAGGAGTCTTGGCCTGAGCGTCCTCCAGAGTGGGAGGATGTATGGACTATTTTTCCTTGGGTTCGTAAAAAAAAACTCAAAAATTTAGGGGAGCGTGAGCGCTGGGGGGTACGGGCGAGTGATCGCAATCGTTTGTGGAAGGAAACGGATTGGGATAAGACGGTTTGGTGTCAGCCGTTTACGTTTTTGGACAGGCGGGGTTTTTCGATGCATCGTTTGCTGCGTTCAATCGATGAAAATACACTATTGAGTAAACTTTCTGTGGATGCACAAGCTCAGGAAGATGAGCGTATGTACACGCAAGAAGAGTTAGCAGATTACTGCCAGGATTACCCATTTTTACTGGAGGAGTCGGCTCGGATTTTAGCAGATTGTTCCTTTGAATTTGATTTTAAATGTTCAAAGAATCGGGTACTTTTTGGGTCGAGTTCGGAGGATGATTTGGCTCTTTTGACTAAGCTTGCTTATGAGGGGTTGCGGTATCGGTATCCGCGTTCGGACCGGGAGGCTAAGGCGAGGGTTGAGAAAGAATTAAAGGTCATTAATGAGCTTGGCTTCAATGCGTATTTTTTAATTACCTGGGATATTATTCGCTACGCGCGTTCTAGAGGGTATTTTCACGTAGGCCGAGGTTCGGGTGCGAATTCGATAGTGGCTTATTGTTTGGGAATTACGGATGTGGATCCGGTGGATTTAGATTTGTATTTTGAGCGATTTATTAATCCACATCGGACTAGTCCACCTGATTTTGATATTGATTTTTCGTGGGATGAGCGGGATGACATTATTGATTATATTTTTAAGCGTTATGGGGCAAAATATGTGTGTTTGTTGGCGACCTATGTAACTTTTCGGGATAAATCGATTTACCGGGAATTGGCCAAGGTTTTTGGCTTACCTAAATCGGAGGTGGATGCTTGGCTGGATCCGGCGGCTGCGATGCGCGAGGTGGGGTCTGAGGTTCAGCGTTTGATCGTAAAATATGGAAATTTGTTGCTTGATTTTCCTAATTATTTGAGCATTCATGCGGGAGGAATTTTGATTTCTGAGCATCCTTTAGCTCATTATACGGCCTTGGAACCTATGCCCAAAGGTTTTCCTATTTGCCAATTTGATATGCATGTGGCGGAGGAGATTGGTTTTGCGAAGTTTGATATTTTGTCTCAAAGAGGCTTAGGGCACATTAAAGAATCGGTGGACATCATTCGGGCTAATCGAGGCCAAGATGTAGACATTCACCGCGTGCAGGATTTCATGCGCGATGAACAAGTCAGGAGGCAGTTGATGCGCCACGAAACCATGGGTTGTTTTTACATTGAGTCTCCGGCGATGCGCCAACTACTTAAAAAATTAAGGTGTCAGGATTATTTGACCTTGGTTGCGGCCTCATCGATTATTCGTCCGGGTGTGGCCTCTTCTGGGATGATGAAGGCTTATATTGAGCGTTTTCATGCACCGGATTCTTATGAGCCTGTCCATCCTTTGATGGGGGAATTAATGAAAGAAACGTATGGGGTGATGGTATACCAAGAAGATGTCATTAAGGTGGCGCATTATTTTGCGGGTTTAAGTTTGGCGGAGGCGGATGTGCTGAGGCGAGGGATGTCGGGCAAGTACCGATCTAGGTCAGAATTTGACCGAATACGGGAGGCTTTTTTTGTAAATTGTGCGGACAAAGGGTATGAGTTGGCCGTCGCCAGCGAAGTGTGGAGGCAGATGGAAAGCTTTTCTGGATATAGTTTTTCCAAGGCACATTCGGCTTCATTTGCAGTAGAGAGTTATCAAAGTCTGTATCTGAAGACTTATTACCCCTTGGAATTTATGGTGGCGGTAATCAATAATTTCGGAGGATTTTACCGGACCGAATTTTATGTACATGAGGCTAGGCGCTGTGGCGCGCAGGTGGAGGCTCCTGAGATTAATGAGAGTGGGTATTTGACGAGCATTCGGGGCTCTGTGATTTATTTAGGTTGGGTGCATGTCAAAGGCCTGGAGAAGCGTGTCATTCAGGATTTTATTACTTCTAGGGCGCAATTGGGTCCATTTCGATCTTGGGATGATTTTGTTCACCGAGTATCATTAGGTTTGGAACAGGCGATTTTATTGATTCGTGTGGGTGCTTTTAGGAATTTAGGCTTGCAAAAGAAACCCTTACTGTGGGAGGCGCATGCTCGTTTTCAGGGAAAGGTATCTCAGGTGGTTTCGATGGAGATGTTTGCGGATGATTCTGCGAATTTAGGGGTACTGCCGGAGTTGGTGCATGATGAGATCGAAGACGCATTTGATCAGTGGGAGATTTTGGGATTTCCGCTCTGTTCTCCCTTTGACTTGGTGGACGAACTCCCTGAAACATTATTGAATGCCGATTTATGTTATGAACGAGGGGATATATTGGGGTATTTAGTTACGCTTAAGCCGACTCGCACAAAGGCGGGGGAGCGTATGTACTTTGGCTATTTTGTGGATGTTCGGGGCGAGTTTTTTGATACCTTACATTTTCCCTCCGACTTAAAACAGTATTCTTTCCGTGGAGGAGGCGTTTATTGGATGAAAGGTGTAGTCATGGAGGAGTTTGAACACCGCAGTTTACGCGTTCAGGCTTTGAGGAAATTAGGCTGGCGGGTAGATCCGCGACGGGCCGATTAATAGGTAAGTATGATTCCCGTAAAAAGACATTTATTATAGAAACAATTTGGGCTATATTTGCGTTTAAGACTCAAACAAAAATAAAGATGAAAACTATTTTGTCAAATATGTTAATTGTGCTTGCATTGATAAGCTTTCAGGCTTGCGGACAAAAAAAAATGGAAACGAATAAAATGGAAAATTTGCCTAAAACAGAAGCTGAGTGGAAAGCTAAATTAAGTGAAGAAGAGTATTATATTTTACGTCAAAAAGGTACTGAACGACCATATACCGGTGCGTTTTTAATGCATAATGAAAAAGGGGTGTACACATGCAAAGGTTGTGGTGCTCCACTGTTTAGTTCAAATTCTAAGTTCGACTCGCATTGCGGTTGGCCTTCCTTCGACAAAGAATTAAAAGCCGGTGTGATTAAGGAAACGGTGGACAATACGTTGGGCATGCGACGTGTTGAGATTACTTGTGGAAAATGTGGAGGACATTTAGGTCACGTTTTTGATGATGGTCCTACGGAAACTGGTTTACGTTATTGTGTCAATTCGGTTTCGATTGGCTTTGAGCCGGTCAAAAAAATAGATAAAAAATAAAAAATTAGGTAATAGGTATTAAGTATTAAAAACTGAAAATTAAAACCTATTACTTAATCCCTTTTTTTCTTACCTATTACCTATTACCTAAACTTTATTTACCCAAAGATTTATCTAATTCCTCCTTGCCAATCAGTCCCACGCTGGACCAAGTTTTTTCTCCATTTTTATACATTTCAAGGTAGGGTATCGCTTCGATTTTTTTGGATTTTGCGAGTTCTTGATTTTCGTCAACGTCTATTTCGATGAGCTCAACGGCCCCTTTTTGTGTTTTTACCCATGCCTTTAAAATAGGGCTTAGTTGTTTGCAAGGGCCGCACCAAGTAGCATTATAGTCAATGATGACCATCGGCTTTCCTTTTATTTTAGCCGCGAAAGTAGTTTCTGTTAGACCATTAGACGCATTTGATAATTGATTTGTGGCAACGGGTAAATTAGCTGATTGCCAAGCGAGCATTCCCCCCGTTAAATTAACGATCTTTGAAAAGCCCATTTCTTTTAATTGACCGGCGGCAGAGGCCGACCTTGCCCCAGAAAGGCAATAAACGAATACTGTTTCTGTTTTTTCTAAGGTGGTGGCTATTTGTTGGAAATTAGGCGAATTAATATCTGCATTAACTGCTCCTTCAATATGTCCATTTTGAAACTCTTCAGCCGACCTTACATCCAAAATTTGTTTCTTAGACGCTGAATTTATTTCTTTTTGAAAGGCAGTTGCATCAAGGTTTTGCTGGCCTTGTTTTGTACTACAAGAGAATATGAGAAATGCGAATGAGGTTAATAATACTATTTTTTTCATGATCAGAATTGTTGCTAATGTAGGTTTTAATGTTCACACATACTGTTTGATGATGCCTTCCAATGTATGGGCGGGAACAACCCCCGATTGGCGCCAAACCGATTTCCCATCTTTAAATAAAATTAAGGTCGGCACGGATCTGATTTGGAATTGGTCCGATAATGATTTGTTTTTATCTACGTCAATCTTGATGATTTTAGCTGATCCGCCTACTTTGGATTTTAATTGTTCTAAAATAGGCTTTAATTGCTTGCAAGGGCCGCACCATTCCGCTGAAAAATCAACTAAAACGGGTTCTGGCGTCTTTAAAAGTTCGCTGAATTTGCTCATAATATTCGTGTTTTGTCTTATCTTAAATTAGTCCAAGGGCCCCCATTATGCACGTGTAGGAATCCATTGGACTTTAACATGCGTTTTGCCATTCCACTTCGGCTTCCAGAACGGCAACAAGTTACAATAACTTGTTCTTTCTTTAATTTGTTCATTTGTGAGGTTAAATTTTGCAGTGGGAAATTAAGTGCCCCTTTGATGTGTCCATCTTTAAATTCTGCTGGGGATCGAACATCAAGAACGACAGCGCCATTGGCTATAAGTTCTTTAACATTTACTTTTTCACCTAAGCCCAATAAACTTTTTATTAATTCGATCATCTTTGTTTTATTTAGACACAAATCTACGAAGTCAATAATTTGGAATTCGTGACATTTGTCCGCAACATCAATAAAATGAATACCATGGAGCTGATATTTATTCGATCCTTCTAGTAATCGGTCATTTATATTTGCACTAATTTTAATGGGTCGATTTTCAATCTAAAGAAATCATTTGGCGCGCTTCTGTATTGAAAATCTTCTGTGTTGAATCGTTTATCCCAATTTGCTTTCATAATTTTAAAATGCTAGTTTTAAAAAAAATCACACCATGAAAAAACTAATATTAACAACAATCATTGGGCTATTTATCTCTGTTTCGGCCTTTGCCCAAAAAACACATAAAGTAGTAATGCAAATCAATACCGCGGATACAACTGTCTGGCATGGTGTCATGCGAAATATCGCTAATATGCAGACAGCCTTAGGTAATAACACTCAAATTGAAGTGGTGGCTCATGGTTCTGGAATTGGTTTACTCATTGCTTCCAAGACAACCCAACAAGCTAAAATTGCTGAATTAGCAGCCATGGGTGTTAAGTTTGTGGCTTGTGAAAATACCATTCGAGAACGTAAAATAGATAAGGCTACCATTTTGCCTCAATCCGGATTTGTTCCCTCAGGTGTTTCAGAAGTAATCATTAAGCAAGAAGAGGGCTGGGCCTATTTGAAATATTAATTAGCTGTGAGTTTTCCTAATCAAAAATTATTCCAAAGACTATCCACATTTTTATATGGATGTCTATTGTTATTATTTACACTTTTAGGTTTTAGTGTATTTTATCTGCCGAAGGTCGGATCTGAAAATTCAACCGATTCCATTCAAGTTTTTATTGCTCCAGACACAAATTTCAACCATGTTTGGACAGCACCTTCTGATTGGCGTTTGATGTATTTGGATTCAAGCGAGAGAGATTTAGTGAAATATGGCCGAGAACTCATTGCGCATACTTCCGAATATTTAGGTCCCAAGGGTTCAGTTTTACAAATGTCTAATGGGATGAATTGTCAGAATTGTCATTTGAATGCGGGAACCCAACCTTGGGGAAATAATTATTTTGCTGTTCAATCGACCTATCCGAAATTCCGAGCCCGTTCAGGAACCGTAGAAAATCAAATTAAACGTGTCAATGATTGCTTTCAAAGGAGTTTAAATGGAAAAGCCTTGGATTCTACGGGCAGAGAGATGCGTGCCATTTTAGCTTATATTAAATGGCTTGGAAATGACGTGGAGAAAGATAAGATTCCAAGGGGTGCTGGTATATTTAAATTAAAAGGAATGAAAAGAGCTTGCGATCCCTCAAAGGGTTTGGAGGTTTATGTGGCTAAATGTCAGTCTTGTCATCAAGCGGATGGGGGAGGCTTATTGGCCGAAAATGGCAAATCCTACACCTATCCACCTTTATGGGGTAAAAATAGCTATAACCATGGAGCTGGTTTGTTTCGAATTTCGAATTTTGCGGGTTACGTAAAATACAACATGCCACAAGGAACAACCTTTAAAAAGCCAGTATTAACGGATGAGGAAGCTTGGGATGTAGCCGCTTATGTTAATTCGATGCCAAGGCCAAGCAAAGATTTGTCAATGGATTGGCCAAAAATTTCAAAGAAACCGTTTGACCATCCATTCGGGCCTTATGCGGATCCTTTCACAGAGGAACAACATAAATTTGGACCCTATAAGCCGATTAAAGATTGGTACGCAAAAAATTAAAAGAGAAATGGTCGAAATATTCCTTTTATCCCAATAAAATGAGGGCAAAAGGTCTTTTATTTTAATAGGTTGTTTCTTAATTACCTAGACTCCTAATGCCCATTGGCCATAGTCTATTGGGCTTGCACACTTACAGAGCTAAGGCTATATTGAATCTCTAATTTTAAAATTTTTATTTAATCATTTTCGAAACAATTAAATCTTTGTATTTAAGAAAATATATACCTGGTTTTAAATTACCTAAATTATCAATGCTTGAATTAATAATTTTTTGAGAATTAATAAGTCTTCCATACATGTCATAAATATTTATATATTCACCTTCATTAATCCCGCTAATTTTTATTTTGTCAAGGAAGGGGTTAGGTGAAAAATGATATTGATTTAAAGGAATCGTTACATAATCGATATTTAATGAGGGACAATTAGCGTTTGTACTCAGGTGTTTAAGCAAAGTACTCATTTGTGGTTTATCTATACCAAGTACAGGTTCAATAGAAAGAATATAATTGCCCCACCATGGACCGCCTGCCCAATATGTTCCGTTAATACAATTCTCTTTTAAATAACTCAAGAAATTATTGAGCGCTATTATCCAGCGGTTATCATTTGCTGGTACACCATATTCTCCGATAAAACCATTTAGATTATTTGTTTTAAGCCAGTTTACAAAGGGTGCTACTCTGTCAATGCCAATATTGGGATATGCTCCTTCATTATCATAATTATTAACATATAAACCTGATGCATCTTTATCAAAATATACATGAGCTTCAAAAGTTAGTTTGTTTGAGGGGTCGGAAAGGTTTTTTAAATTATTGCTATACTGCATCCAACGTTCAGCTGAACTCCAACTATCTCCACCGACAATTATTCTTGTCTTTAGGTCATTTATTCTAATCCCATTAATAATTTCTTGTGCAATATTGAACCAGGGTACATTTACTAATAAATCATGTGGCTCATTCATGATGCCATAACCCCAAATATTTGTATAAGTCTTTAATTCTAATGCCAGTTGAGTCCACAAATTTTTTATATTAGCTATACTTAAATCATTTGACCCTATGATTTTATCTATTCCTTTTATATTATATCGGCAATAATTATGGAGATCAATGATCACATTCATATTTCGATTTTGTGCTAATAAGAGGAAGTTTTTTATTCGTACTAATTCGGCGTCACTTAAATTACCATTTAAAATAGGCTGAATTCTTTCCCACTTAATGGGTAATCGAATTAAATTTAAACCTTTCGCATGATAGTAATCTAATTCTACACTGGTAGGATAAGTGTAATCTACATTATAGGTCCCTGGAAAGTTAGATCCGAAATCAGCCCCAGCTAAATTTACACCAAAAGGCGTTTGAGAATAGACATCGTTTTTTATTGAAAATAAAATGATTGATAATAATGCGATCGTTAGTTTTTTTTTCATTTAGGCATTTTTAAAAAATTTACTTATTCATGTTTTTACATCAAGGTTTTTTGAAATTCTATAAAATGGAACTGTGAGTTGAATGCATTTGAAATCAAATTTTAATATGCCACATATTTTAAACAACACTTTGTCAACGATGGAAGCTAAGAAGATTTATGGCTTGCACCTACGCCTATGAGGAGGAAATTAGTTCAGTTATTTTTAAAACTAAACCGAATTTTTAAATGAGTTTAGGACCCATTAAATTCAGAAGCTATGAAATAAGAAAGAAGAATTATTACACTAGATGATCATTTATCATAGATCAAGAAGTTCAAAGAGATGTGGGTATTTATGAGTAGAATGTTACCCTAAAGCCTTTTTATCGCCCATTTGGATCCTATAAGCTGATCAAAGATTGGTACACTAAAAATTAAAGTAGGTGTATTTCTTGCTGGAATATCTCAGAATTGCTTTTGAATTTTCTCTATTCAAGAGGCATTTTTCTTACTGGTTGATATTGTTGACCATTCTTATGGGAACTATTTCAATTTTCATAAAAGGGTAATAGGGCAAAATTGAAAGTTTTGTATGTACATCGTTAGAATCTGCGGCGATTATTACCATGTAAATCCCTGACATGTCAAGTTTAATATAGGTTTCTATAATGGTTCCATTTTGCTCCAGCTCTTTCACTAGCTCCTGTTCCCTAGGGAGTAATTTCATTCTTGTTTCTGTGTCCAATCCTTCTAATTGGATATTAATCATAAATTTTCCCATTATTATATATTAAGATTGGCCAAATTTTATTTTTGATTATACTTCTAGTTCTCTGTATTTTTTTTCTGATGCTTTTCCCTAATGCGGCAACTGGTCTCTGAATTTTCCGTAAACCCATGTCCCTGCAATAGCACTGGCAATGACCACTATTACAGCAAGGGAGCCGGAACCTAATTGGGCGAATAAGGGTCCAGGGCATGCGCCAGTGATGGCCCAACCCAGACCAAATATCAATCCACCATAAACTTGGCCTTTGTTGAATTTCTTATTTGTAAAAGTAATTTCTTCTCCATGAATGGTTTTAATCTTTAGTTTTTTGATTAAAAACACTGAAATAGCTCCTACAACAACCGCCGTTCCAATCACGCCATACATGTGGAAGCTTTGTAACTTAAACATTTCCTGAATTCTAAACCAAGAGATAATCTCAGCTTTGATAAATACAATGCCAAAAATCACTCCCACTGCAGCATATTTAAAATTATACCACCACGGGTGAACCAATTCAGACTCATTGACACACATGGTGTCTAGTGAGCGTACCTCAAAATCCGTTTCTTTTTGTTTCATTTTCATCTTTATAAGGCTAAAATATAAGGTAAAATTAGGTTAGTCATCAAAAACCCTCCAATCATAAAGCATATGGTAGCTACTAAAGAAGGCCATTGCAAATCACTGAGTCCCATAATAGCATGTCCGGAAGTACATCCCCCAGCATATCGAGTGCCAAATCCGACTAGAAATCCTCCCCCGACCATCATGATCAATCCTCGAACAGTGAATAATTGGTCAAAAGAAAATAATTGAACAGGCACTAATCCGGAAAAATCAGTAATCCCAAATTGAGTTAAATCTTTAGCTAAATCTGGGTGAATAACCACTGGATCAGGCGAGTTTAAGTATTGAGTTGAAATGATTCCGCCAACTAAAATCCCCCCAATGAAAAATAAATTCCAAGATTCTTTCTTCCAATCATATTTGAAAAATGGGATGTTGCTCGGGAAGCATGCCGCACACATGTGCCTCAAATTGGCTGAAATTCCAAAATGCCTATTGCCTAAAATTAATAGGGTAGGGACAATGAGTCCAATGATTGTACCTGCCACATACCATGGCCATGGTTGAGTTAATGTTTCGATCATTATTTGGTAAGTTAAAAATTAGGTAATAGGTATTAGGTAACAGGTATTGGGTAAATTTAATTTATTTCAATGATTTTTTTGTGTTCGCCATTGGGAAATGATGTTGACAAATAAATATCCCAAAAATGCAAAGTACAATATACTATTCAAAGGTTTGCTAGTAATGGGGCAGGTGCCTGTTGAGCAGCCAATATCTCGCCAATAAAAATAGCCTACAAAGCCTCCAAAAATCCCTCCTAGGATTTCCCAAAAATTACTTAGAATGAACTTCTTCATATTCTACATCATCCTGATTTTGGTCTTTGGTTTTTGTATTTTTTACCATTGGAACGCCACAGCCTTGTGCGCCACAGCCCATATTAAATAGGGCCATGCCGGCTATCAAAAGTCCCAACATGCCCATGAATAATTCATGCGCCTTTACCGCTTCGATCATGGCATATCCGCCTAAAACGAGTCGAATAACGCGCATTAATCCCCAATTTTGTGTGATGTTAGCGAGCATAAGCTTGTTATTTATTTGAAAAATTAATGTTCCTTTATTGAAAGTTGATATGTTGAAAGATCTACAATAAAGTCGTCGGGCAAACATATTCTGATAATTTGAATTTTTCAGATTCTTTAATCGCTTTAAATCCACCTTGAACATCAATTAAATTCTCGTAGCCTCTTGCTCTTAAAGTTGAAATAAATATCATCGATCGATAACCACTAGCACAATGCACAAAATACGTTTTGTCCTTATTGATTTTGAGCATGCTGTCATTAATGAAATCTAAGGGTGCATTTTCCACATCAACAATATGCTCTGATAGGTATTCGCTATTTTTTCTTACATCAATGATTTCCCCTTCACCTGATTGGGCCCGATTCAAAGTCTCCTCCACAGAGATGGATTCGATTTGATCTAACTCCTTTCCTGCATCCTTCCAAGCCGTAATGCCGCCTTTTAAATAACCAATTGTAAAATCGTAGCCCACTCTGGCCAATCGCGTAATGACTTCTTCTTCACGTCCTTCATCTGTCACTAGTAATATTTCCTGCTTAATGTCTGGAATCATCGCGCCTACCCATGGTGCGAAAGAACCATCTATGGCAATATTAATTGAATTGGGTACGAATCCTGCTGCAAACGTTTGGACATTTCTGGTATCTAAAATCAAAGCAGATGTTTCATTGGCCGCTGCTTCAAAAGCTGCAGGTGACAAGGCATGTTGGCCTCGCTCCAAAACCTTATCGATCGAATCATACCCTTGAATATTCATTAGTACGTTTAAAGGAAAATAGGCTGGTGGTGCGACTAAACCAGTTAATACCTCTTTTTTGAATTGTTCTCTGCTTAGCGCGGGGTTCAAGGCATAATTGGTTTTCTTTTGATTTCCTAAGGTATCCGTAGTCTCTTTACTCATATTTTTACCACAAGCAGAACCCGCTCCATGGGCTGGATATACGATGATATCGTCTGCTAAAGGCATAATTTTATTTTGTAATGAGTCATAAAGAAATCCAGCTAACATATCCTCTGTTAAATCAGCGGATACTTTTTGAGCTAAATCTGGTCGGCCTACATCACCAATAAACAAGGTGTCCCCTGAGAATAAGCTTGTGGCTTTCCCATCTTCATCGATTAGTAAAAAGCAAGTTGATTCCATCGTATGACCTGGGGTATGAACGACACGAATTTTAGCTTCTCCTAAAGGGAATTCTTGTCCATCTTCAGCGGAAATACAATCAAATCCACAGGCAGCATTGGGCCCATAAACAATCGGAGCCCCTGTTTTTGCTGATAAATCTAAATGACCTGAAACAAAATCTGCATGAAAATGCGTTTCAAACACATATTTGATTTTAGCATTATTTCTTTTAGCTTTTTCTATGTAGGGTTGAACCTCACGTAGAGGGTCAATAATGGCCGCTTCTCCATTGTTCTCAATGTAATAAGCACCTTGTGCTAAACATCCTGTGTAAATTTGCTCTACTTTCATGGCTTTAAATTTTAAAATTATTTAATGGGAAATGCTAATTGTTGGACCAGGATATAAACCCCCATAATCAAAACAAACCAGCCGAAACCTACTTTTAATTTGTTCCCATCTACTTTTTTACTCACAATGTCTCCGAAGAAAATGCCTATAATGGCTAATCCCGTGACAGTTAATAATAATTTCCAATCAATGATTTGATGGCCTAAATCTCCAGTGAAACCAATTAATGATTTGGCGGCAATGATTAATAAAGAGGTGCCAATGGCTTGCTTCATGGATAGTTTTGACAGCATAACAAGCGCTGGAATGATCAGAAATCCACCCCCTGCGCCAACTAAGCCAGTTAAAATACCTACGACAGCCCCTTCCAAAAGTATCAAGGGATAGTTGAATACCTGAATTTCGTCTATATAATTTCCTTCTTTTTCTTTTTCACATTGTTCGCATTTCCCTCGGATCATCGAGATGGATGCGGCTACCATTAAAATGGCAAATAAGACCATCATTAAAATGGATTTAGTTACGATGAAATCACCAAAACTAAATACTTCATTTGGAATGAGTGGAACGATGAATTTTCTCGTAGCAAATACGGATAGAATCGATGGAATCCCAAAGATGATAGCCGTTTTTAAATTAACTAAACCTTGTTTGTATTTTGGGAAGGCGCCGACTAGACTACTTGCGCCAACGATAAATAACGAATAGGCCGTAGCTAAAACTGGATTTACGCCGAACAGATAGACTAAAACAGGGACTGTTAAAATGGATCCGCCACCGCCAATTAAACCTAAGGATAAGCCGATGAGTAAGGAGGCAAAATAGCCAAATATTTCCATTTTCTTTTTTTTGTTGGGACAAATTTAGATCAAATTCCCATGCTAATTAGTGACTTTTATCACAGTCCTTTTAAGTCGATGATTTCAATTTGATTTTTATGCATTTTGATGTGTCCTTTCTCCGCTAATTTTTTGATAAGCCTTGAAATAACCTCTCTTGACGAGTTGAGTTCATAGGCAATTTCGGTAAATGAGGCCTTTAGGACATTCGTTTTTAAGCTTTTTTGATGTTGTTTTAGGTACCAAAGCAAACGCTCATCTAAGTTTCTAAAGGCAATTTGATCCAAGGTATCCAATAATTCCTCAAACCTAGATCGATACGTTTCTAATACAAATTGATACCAAGATTTATACTTTGAACCCCACTCATCCATTAACTCGGCAGGAATGGCAATAACTTCAGTATCAATCAATGCTTTCGCCATAATTTGGGATGCGATTTGTCGGGCCGCACAAGTCATCGAAATAGCGCAGGCTTCCCCAGGATGTAGGTTGTACATGAATATTTCATTTCCTTCATCATCCTCTCGGAATACTTTTATGATGCCTTTGGTCACTAATACTGCAGAACGAATCGACTGCCCCGTCTTCATCAGGAATTCATCTGTTTTGAATTTTCTGACTACGCCCACTTGCTGAATTTTTTTGGATAATTCAGGTTCGAATTGAGTAAAAAGCATTGGATGAATTTCCATATTGGGTTATAAAGAAGGTAAATGAATCACTTTTTGTTCAGCATCGCTTTCGAAAGCAGCATCGATTACTTGCATACATTGGGCTCCCTGCATGGCTGATACAAATGGTTCAGCTTTCCCCTGAAGGGTGTCAAATACATTTTCATAGAAATACATGAAGTTTCCTTTTTCGGAGGGAATTCTAATTTTTTCCTGTCCATCTACGTGCAAAATCCCAAAATCATTTTCTGTTTCTTTACCCCAATCATTCCCCTGAGGCTTTAATCCTGCCAGTAAATCAGTTTCTTGTTTGTCGGCCCTCACTTTCAAAAAACTTCCCTTTTTTCCATGTAATTGGAACGATGGGACAGGCTCTTTGAAATAATACCCACCTCTAAGTCTCACTCTGAGCTTCGGGTAATAGAATAATATTTCAAAATAATCATCTACTTGGGTTTCAGGACGCGTCATTCTAAGGTCAGCAAATATTTTTTCCGGTGATCCAAATAAATAAATGGCTTGGTCGATGAGGTGTGGTCCTAAATCTTTCACGATGCCTGCACCAGGTCCAGGGATTTCTTTGTGTAATTTGGGTGATTGAGCTCCATTAAATCGATCGTATCGGATCTCCACTTCCACCAACTCGCCTAATACGCCTGCATCAACTATTTTCTTTACGGTTAGGAAATCAGAATCTAAACGCCTGTTTTGGTATACAAAAATGTGTTTTGATTTTGATTTAGCTAATGCATCCAAAGCTAAGGCTTCTTGTAAATTAGTCGTAAACGCTTTTTCTACTATGATGTGTTTCCCGGCATTTAATGCAGCTAATGCATATTCATAATGGGAGTAAATGGGCGTGTTAACTACGACTAAATCGATCGAGGGATCTGATAAAACTTCGTCTATGCTTGCATAAGATTTAACCCCAGGATAATCCTTTTCAATATTTTTGTTGCTTCTTTCCCAGGCACCTGCTAGAGAAAATCCTGGATGTAAATCAATGAAAGGGGCATGGAATACACGTCCAGACATCCCATAGGATAGTAATGCTGATTTGATAATTGGGTTTGACATATTGAATTATAATGATCGGGTAAAAATAATCAATTATATACATGAAAAAAGGCCGTTTGAAAAACGGCCTTTAATTTTACTCAGATTCGAAAATTATTTTTTAAATATAATGGAATCTAATAATTCATATCGAGCATCTTTTGTCCCTTTAACTACGCGAGGGTTAGCATCTAGAATCATGTATTCTGGTTGCGCTTCTTGGCCTGAAGCAGGCCAATTAACTAATTTGCCTCCGTTAGGATTTCCAGTTTTAATGAAATTAGCTAAATAATCTTGCATGTCTTTTGAGGTTTTATGGTCATCAGGGGTCCAACCATAGGTCAAATTGGTCGATAGATTTCCCATAAAATATTCGATATCTGCTGAGTGGACAGCACCTTTGGGTGCTGCTTGTTTAGGCGCATTGGGATCCGCTTTCACTACGCCACCCGCAAGAGCTGCTTGGACACCTTTTACGATCATTTCAGGTCTAGGCTTTGCAAAATAATATCTGTAAACTGGATTTTGACTGTTTTTGCGATGCATATCAAACCACTTCCATGTAGAGAAGCCGATGAAACGGTCACCTGCTAAATCAGTTGCTGATTGTTCAGCTTCCTCGGCCGACTTACCAGGATAAAGAGCTAAAATCTTGTCTGCATTTTCTTTGTACAAGTCTTTAACAGCCGCTGCATAATTTTCTGTAGTTATTGGCTGTCCTTTCGTCATGGACTTATAATTCATCTCTTCTGAATTCCAGCCTAATAGCAATGGAACCATCGCCTGCTCTTTGTTGGCAAATATCTCGGGCAGGGTTTTGGAAATAAAATATCCATCGATGCATGCTGAAAAACGTGGCATTCCTGGTTCTAACATTTTTTGGTATAAATCTAAGGTAGGGATATCCCTTAATTCTTTCAAAGATTTAGCACCTGCTTTTTCGCCAAAAGTAACTCCTACCTTTTCGGCATCTTTTAACGTGACAGGTCCTAAGCCTGAACCGATCCAGGCTCCACTTTCACCAACAGCGCCATGAATTAAGTTTTTAGAAAGGGGAGAGGCCATTTGGGCACTTACTGACATCGACCCTGCTGATTCGCCGGCGATGGTTACACGGTTTGGATCACCACCAAAATTTTCAATATTCTCTTTAACCCATTTCAATGAAGCATATTGATCTAATAAACCTTGATTTCCACTGGCCTTATGTGGAGATTCTTTCGTTAACTCAGGATGAGAAAAGAAACCTAATAAGCCCAATCGATAATTGACCGTGACGGTAACAATTCCTTTTTGAGCGATTACTTCTCCATCATATCTTGGCTCTGAACCATCACCGGCCATAAATCCACCTCCATAAAAATAGACTAACACAGGTAGTTTGGCAGTCGATTTTGGATTAGGTGACCAAATGTTTAGATATAAACAATCCTCGCTCATTCCATTGCTCCGAAAACCCATGTCGCCAAATAAGGGAGCTTGAATGGCTTTTGGACCGAATTTCTTAGCTTGTAAAACACCACTCCAGGGTTTTGGATCCATCGGCTCTCTCCATCTTAAGGCTCCTACGGGAGGTAGCGCAAAGGGAACACCTTTGAAACTGGCAATTTTTGTTCTAGTATCGAAGGTTCCTTCTAACGTACCATATTTAGTTTTTACTTGGGTTGTTAATCCATATGGATTTGCGATTTCTTGTGCATTCATGACGAAAGTTATAAAGCTTATCAGAACGATGAAAAAAGTAGATTTTGACTTCATGGTTTTATTTTTATGTATTTTTTGGCTTATATAAAATCGCGTTGCCAATCAAAATTGTCGATTAACAACGCGATTCATATGTAGATTCTTAATTTATGAAAGAATCGCTTTCGCGTATTCTACACATTTTTTAGTCTCTTGTACTGCATCAGAACCAGCAGGAATATCATATTCTAACTCGATCGAAGCTGGGAATTTATATTTTTTAGATTTTAATAATCCTAAGATATCTTTCAATGGCGTATTTCCTTGACCCCAAGCAACATTTTGACCGCCATTTTCTTTATTCTTGCGGTCTTTAATGTGCATGCTCGTGATGCGGTCATGTTTTGCTTCGATTAAAGCTAATAAGGTAGCTGTTGTATTTGGACCACCTGCAGCAATGTAGTGTCCGCAATCTAGGTTCAAGGAATTATATGGTGATTGTGCTAAAGCTGCATCCCAAGCGGTATCTGTTGCCTGTAAATGTGCATGATATCCGATGTAAACTTTATGTTTGGACGCTAAATCACCTAATCTTTGAGATTGTTTTAAATCGGTAGGTAATTCAATCGTTACCGAATTTGCTCCTAAAGCCTTTGCTGCTTTTAACGCATATTCAACCTCTGCATCGGAGTTATTTGGACCTAAAGCGTTCGGCTTAAATGCGTATATAGAAATGCCAGCATTGTTGAACATTTTTCTGACTTCAACAAACTTATCCATCGATACATTTGAACGCCAATCTGCTACATCTTTATTGTATTTTGCCATAGCTGCCCTTTGTTCATCTGTCATCTGCTGACGTGGTTGACCTGGAACATAATTAGGTCTAGCCATCGTATTTTTTGGTTTGCCCGCATATTCTTCAGGAGCGTCACCCATTAATTCAATTGCACTAATGTTACATTCTACACAGTATTTAATTAAATCATCAACACTACCAGGCATACTGCGGAATGAATAAGTAATGGCTCCAATTTGAACACCTCCAAATTTAGAATTTGGCTTTCCAGCAAATAATGTACTTGAAACAGCTGCCTGGCTTGCCCATAAAACTCCTAAGGAAGCTAATGACCCGTTGATCAAAAATTGACGACGAGATTGATTGTTTTGATTTGACATATTGAAATAGGTTTTATTGTAAATTTTAATGTACCACAATGATATAATAATTTTTGAGAATTTTTACCCTTGAAGGTAATTTTTGCGACGAAATTTTAATTTCCTGCTATATCAATTATTGCTTTTGGAGCATAGGAATTAATGGCCGTCAATTTTAATTTATCTCCTTGCACTTGATACGTAATTTTCCAATGATGAGGGCTTTCAATATATCTGATGGTCAATTCTATCGTATTTTCATCTTTCCAAACATAATTTCCAGCCACTTTAAAGGGAGCAAAAGTTTCTAAATGAGCAGGCACAGATCGTAACGAATAGGGTCCTATCATTCGATTTTCACTCAATTCCCATTTATTTAATCCTAAAGGTATTTGATGTGTTTTTTGGTCTTTGGTACCAATTTCCGCAACGAAGCCTTTTTCCGTTTTATTTATTTTAAATGAGGTAAATTCTAAGGGGTTCTTTTCCAGCATAAACTTTTTACCAAGGAGGCTTTCGTTTCCAATCAACTCTTTAGCTGGGGTCGGATCAAGCTTCCTGGTTTTCAAAAAACGGTTGAGAGACTGGTAGGCAGCCTGATTAGCAGGAATTTTAGATGGACCCAAAGCAGGGAGTAAATGCTGCCAAATCATATTTAAATCATCTTGTAAATCCATGGATTCAGAAGTAATAACCACGACGGCATCTTGCTCAGGCATCATGACGATATATTGGCCATAGGCTCCATCGGCTCTGAATGCACCATTTCGGCAACGCCAAAACTGATACCCGTATCCTTGAATCCAATCCGATGAGTCTTTTTTGGCTTGGCTTGCTTCCGGATTTTGATCAATGTGTTTTTGAGTAGCTTCTTTCACCCAAGCATTTGAGATGATTTGTTTTCCATTGTATTTCCCTCCATTCAAATAAGTAAGCCCTAGTTTAGCCATATCCTCCGTTTTGACACGGATTCCCCAGCCGCCTGTATTGATACCTTTTGAATCATATTCCCAATCGACACCTGAAATGCCCAAGGGTTTAAATAATCGAGGTTCTAAATAATCGATCAAAGATTGTCCCGTTGCCTTTTGAACTATCGCTGATAGCATGTAGGTGGCCAATGTATTATACAAAAATTTTGTTCCGGGAGCGTATTCGATGGGGGTTTTTAAAAACCCGCGAATCCAATCCGGTTGCATGACAATCACACTGCGCTGGGGTTCTGTTTTATGTCCCACCGACATGGTCAATAAATCCTTAATGGTCAGGTCTTTAAGAAAATTATTGGAGGATAAATCGGCGTATTCAGGAAAAAACGAAAGTACTTTGTCGGTCACTTTTAGTTTGTTTTCGCTGACCGCAAAGCCTACGGCTGTGGAAGTCCAACTTTTACTTACGGAATACATGGAATGTTTTAATTCGGGTGCATATGGGCTCCACCACGCTTCAGAGATCACTTTTCCGTGACGTAAAATCATAACGGAATGTAGTTCGTGCTTCTCTTTTTTATAGGATTCGATGAATTTTTGTATGGCTGATGATGAAACTCCTTCTGCCTCTGGCGTACTTCTTGGGATTGATTGACACCAAGAAGTAAAACTGACTAAAAAGAGGACTAGTAGGTAGGATAGTTTTTTCATAATTAAGATTAATTTTTTCTAAAAATAATGAAATATTGCTTAATTTGTCATCATAAGTGATTTTATCACGAGAAACCTAGCTTACACAATGAATTCGAAATTATCCTCCGAACAGGTCGACAAGAAAAAACTTCGCAAAGTTATCGCCGCCTCATCTGTTGGAACCCTGATTGAATGGTACGATTTTTATATTTTTGGTAGCCTATCCGTCGTGATAGCGACTAAATTTTTCCCTTCTGATAACCCCACCGCTGCATTTTTATCCACCTTAGCTACTTTCGCGGCAGGTTTTGTGGTTCGCCCTTTTGGTGCCTTATTTTTTGGTCGTTTAGGGGATTTGATTGGCCGTAAATATACGTTCATGGTTACTTTGTTGATCATGGGCTTCTCAACTTTTGCGATCGGATTAATTCCAGGTTATGAAACCATCGGATTTTTAGCGCCTATACTTGTTTTAATTTTGAGATTGTTGCAAGGCTTGGCCTTAGGGGGTGAATATGGGGGCGCGGCAACATATGTGGCTGAACATTCAGAGCCTGGAAAAAGAGGGTATCGAACCGCTTGGATTCAAACTACCGCTTCTTTAGGCTTATTCATTTCTTTGTTGGTCATTCTGGCTACCAAAAAATCGATGAGCGCCGAAGCATTCGCGAATTTCGGTTGGCGCATCCCATTCCTCATATCCATCGTCATGGTAGGTATATCATATTTCATTCGGAAAAATATGGATGAGTCGCCTATGTTTGAAAAGGCAAAACAAGAAGGGAAAATTGTCGCAAATCCACTCAAAGAATCCTTTGGTAAAAAATTGAATTTCAAATTTGTTCTATTGGCCTTATTTGGTGCCACGATGGGCCAAGGAGTGGTCTGGTATACAGGTCAATTTTATGCCCTTTCTTTTCTTCAAAAAGTTGCCAACATAGAATTTGAGCAAAGCAATTACATCATTGCTGCTTCTTTAGCAGGAGGTACAGGATTTTTCATCTTTTTTGGTTGGCTCTCAGATAAAATTGGCCGAAAAGCAGTCATGCTGACAGGAATGTTATTAGCCATTTGTACCTATCGACCCATTTATCAAGCTATGTATGAAGCTGCTGATGTGTCCCTAAAAACCGAAGTGGCAGGTTCTAAGGTGATTCATACGGACTATTACATGATACCGAATAGTGTCGATTTGAAGAAGACGGTAAAAACGGAATTTTCGTATACAGATGGTTCCAAATTGACATTAGAGGAATCATCGTTGACCACGATTTTTCCAGGTAAAAATCCCAAAAAACCGGAAGTAAAAAGGATCGTTCATGTGGGTTCATCCAGTTTTTGGTTGTTAATTTTGTTGGTCTTTATCCAAGTCTTATACGTAACCATGGTGTATGGGCCGATTGCTGCTTTTCTTGTTGAGATGTTCCCAACCGCCATTCGCTACACCTCTATGTCTTTGCCCTATCACATTGGAAATGGAATTTTTGGAGGATTACTTCCTGCCGTGGCGACCTATTTAGCTGCTAAGGCTAGTACGGCTAATGAAGTGGCTGTTGCCGCAGGCCAAGCAATTCCTTATGATAAACCTTATTTAGAGGGTTTATGGTATCCCATTATTATTGGCGGGGTTTGCTTTGTGATTGGACTCTTGTATGTCAATGGAAAAGATAAAGAAATTAACGATTAATTATGAATGGAATAAGACAGATTTTTGGAATAGTTTGGATCTTGCTTGGCTTAGCTGCAGGATATTTTTTGGTCTTTGAGCAATCATTACTATTGTTTGAAAAAGGAGGAATGGATAACATCGTTCCTGCCATCATTTATACGTTTATTTTAGCGCCTTTGCTAACCGGTGGAATGTGTGTTTTTGGGCTTTATGCCTTACAGAATGAGTATAAGAGTAATGATTAAATAGCCTTAATGATGAATTTACAAGTAAAATCTTTTGAAGAGTATCAAGAATATTATCAATTAAGTGTCGACAAACCTGAAGTTTTTTGGGCGAATATTGCCGACCATTTTACGTGGAAAAAAAAGTGGGATCGCGTGTTGGATTGGAATTTTTCAGAACCTAAAATTGAATGGTTTGGAGGGGCAAAATTAAATATCACAGAGAATTGTTTAGACAGGCATTTAGAAAATAACGGAGATGACATTGCGATTATTTGGGAGTCCAATGATCCCGACGAAGCATCTAGAAATATTTCCTACCGAGAGTTACATAAACAAGTGTGTACGTTTTCCAATGTGCTAAAGCAGAATGGAGCTAAGAAAGGGGATCGAATTTGCCTGTATATGCCCATGATTCCTGAATTGGAAATTGCCGTGCTGGCTTGTGCCCGAATTGGTGCAATTCATTCCGTGGTTTTTGGAGGTTTTTCTGCGCAATCCATTTCGGATCGCATTCAAGACGCGCAATGCAATATTGTCGTAACGGCCGACGGATCATTTCGTGGAAATAAAGAAATTTGTTTGAAAAATATCATGGATGAGGCATTAATCTCATGTCCATCTGTTGAACGAGTAATCGTTGTTGAGCGCTCAAAATCGGCTATTTCCATGGAAAAAGGACGTGATGTTTTTTATGATCAAGAAATGTCGCGCATGGAATCTTTGGGATTAACGGATTTTGTGGCAGAACCCATGGACTCTGAAGACCCACTTTTCATTTTATATACGTCAGGATCCACGGGCAAACCAAAAGGCGTTGTGCATACCTGCGGGGGCTATATGGTTTTTGCGACTTATACTTTTCAGAATATATTTCAATATAAAAAAGGCCAAATCTATTTTTGCACCGCAGATATCGGTTGGATTACAGGCCATACCTATATTGTTTATGGTCCATTAGCTTCGGGTGCCACGAGCGTAATGTTTGAGGGCATACCTACCTTCCCAGATGCGGGTCGTTTTTGGGATATCGTGGAAAAATTCAAAGTCAATATATTGTATACAGCGCCTACAGCCATTAGGTCATTGATGGCTTTTGGACTTGATTTTGTCAAAAATAAGGATTTAAGTTCTTTGCAAGTGTTGGGTTCGGTGGGAGAACCTATTAATGAGGAAGCTTGGAATTGGTATAATGAACACATAGGTAAGAAAAATTGCCCCATTGTTGATACTTGGTGGCAAACAGAAACGGGTGGAATTATGATCTCGCCATTGGCACATTTAACGCCGACCAAGCCTTGTTATGCAACTTTACCTTTACCCGGAATTCAGCCTATTTTGGTCGATGAAAAGGGTGAAGAGATTATAGGAAATGGTGTATCAGGTAATTTATGCATCAAATTCCCGTGGCCAGGGATGATTAGAACTACGTATGGTGATCACGAAAGATGCAGGACAACTTATTTTGCTACGTACGAAAACTTGTATTTCACAGGAGATGGTTGTTTGCGAGATGAGGATGGATATTACCGAATTACTGGCCGAGTGGATGATGTGATGAATATTTCAGGTCACAGAATTGGGACCGCCGAGGTTGAAAATGCCATTAATATGCATTCTGGGGTGATTGAATCTGCTGTAGTCGCCTATCCACATGATATAAAAGGGCAAGGAATTTATGCCTATGTGATTATGGATGATGCAACACATGATCCGTCTCAAATTAAAAAGGATATCTCGGCTACCGTCACTAAAATCATAGGAGCCATTGCTAGACCTGATAAAATTCAGATTGTCAGTGGTTTGCCTAAAACGAGATCGGGCAAGATTATGCGCAGAATTTTGAGGAAAATTGCGGAAGGGGATGTATCAAATTTAGGAGATACTTCCACCTTATTAGATCCTGCAGTGGTTGAGAAAATTAAAGACGAGCGCATTTGATGGGGGAACCTATAGCTGTCATCGATTGCCTAAGTGCCTCCTATGGAGGTTCTAAAATTTTGACTGATATTAGCTTTACGCTATCCGAAGATGATTGTTTGGCGATTGTTGGGCCCGTCGGTTCCGGTAAAACGACCTTAGCCAAAGCCTTATCAGGTCGTTTATTTAGAACAGGATCCGTTTATTTCAAATCAAGATCAAACCGAGTTCATCCCAGTATCTTGTTGGTTGAGCAACAGCATCATTTTAAAAACCGGAGTAATATGCAGGATTTTTATCTGCAGCAGCGTTTTAATTCAGCTGATGCCGGAGATGCCTATACGATTCGGGAGGAATTGACCAATGAAGATGAAGAATTAGTTGCATTTTGGTTGGGCTTTTTTATGCTTGGCCATTTGATTGATAAGCCCTTAGTCACCCTTTCCAACGGTGAAAATAAGCGTTTGCAATTAGTTAAATCGGTCCTAAGGGATCCAGATTGGCTTATTTTGGATAATCCTTTTTTAGGTCTTGATGTGGAGGGGAGGGAAATATTGTCTACTTGTTTGGAAAAGCTTAGAGAAAATTCAGTTCAATTTATTTTGATCAATTCTCCTTCGGCTTTGCCTGCATGCGTAAATCGAGTCATGTATTTAGAAGAGGGTCGCGTTTCTTGGGATGGTCCGATATCCGCTTATGAATCGTTCACTAGGGTTGATAAATTTGTTTTCAATCACACGGTGATGGATGATTTGATTAGATCGGCTCAGGTTTACGAGACATTCCAACAGGCCGTTCATATGAATGACGTGACCATTGCCTATGGAGAAAAAGTAATTTTATCGGGGATACATTGGGAAGTCAAATCAGGCGCTCGTTGGGCTCTCTCTGGACCGAATGGTGCAGGTAAATCTACTTTATTAAGTTTAATTACAGCAGACAATCCTCAGGCATATGCTCAAAACATCATTTTATTTGATCGAAAGCGAGGGACGGGGGAGAGTATTTGGGATATAAAAAAACGAATCGGGTATGTTAGCCCTGAACTTCATGTTTATTTTAGGGAGCCAGCCAATGTTTTTAATGTCGTTGGATCAGGATTGTTTGATACCTTGGGCGTTTATAAGAAAATCACAGAAGAACAAAAGAGTAAGATTGAATGTTGGTTAGGTATTTTTGGTATTTCTCATTTGGCAGATCGGATGTTTCAGCAAATTTCAACCGGCGAACAACGGATGGTTTTATTAGCTAGGGCTTTGGTTAAGAATCCGCCTTTATTGATTTTGGATGAGCCTTGCCAAGGATTGGATGAGGAACAAATTCATCGGGTAAAAGAAATTTTGAACTACATCTGTTCAAATAGTCAAACTACGCTTATTTATGTGTCCCATTATGCCAGCGATATTCCGGACTGTGTCAACCAATATTTTAAATTAGCTTAGTTCAAAAGGTTGATCGATGGATGGGCTTGGTTTTGAAAACCATTTAGGGCCATTTTCAGTCATATATACACAGTCTTCAATTCTCACCCCAAACTCATTTGGTATTGCGATCGTAGGTTCGATACTAAAACACATGCCCACTTGAAGTTTTAATTTATTTCCCTTCACCATATTTCCCCATTCATGTCCGTTCATTCCAATTCCATGTCCAGTTCGATGAGGGAGTCCGGGCAATTTATATCCGGGTCCATACCCTGCGTCAATAATAACCTTGCGCGCTGCGAAATCAACATTTTCACAAGGATCGCCCAGTTTGGCAGCAGCAAAACCTGCCGCTTGTGCTCTTTTTTCGAGTTCCCAGATTTTAATTTGTTGTTCAGATGCTGGACCAAAAACAACCGTTCTAGTAATATCTGACTCATATCCGCCATAACTACATCCGCAGTCGAGCATCACGATATCTCCTTTCTTAAGTATTTGTTTTCTTGAACTTCCATGGGGGAATGAACTTGCTACCCCAAATGTTACCGAGGCAAATCGGTGTTGTCCACCTAATTCAGCATGTTTAGCCGCAATTTTTTGTGAAATAGAGGAGGGGCTGATTCCTTCAGATAAAAATCTTAAACCGTATTGAATGGCGATGGCCGTCATATCATTGGCTTTTTGCATCAGGGCAATTTCATTTTTCGATTTAATAAGTCGGCAAGGAATCGTAATCGGATCGCCACTGACTATTTTAAATGCTTTACCCGCTTTTTTTATTCCGTCGGAAATGAAAAAACGTGTTTGTTCTTCGATGGCTATTTGACCTTGTTGAAAGCCTAGTTTTTTTAAGATTTGAATAACTAATTTAAATGGATTTTCATGTTCATCCCAAGTGTAAACTTTTGAACCTATTTTTTTGACCTCAAGAAATCGATCCTCCTCAAAAGATGGGCAGATATAAGTGATCTCTCCGTTAGCTGGAATGATGGCCAACATAGACCTCTCTGAAGGATTCCAATGAATTCCTGAAAAATATTCCATGTTGGTACCCGCATCCAAAACTAGAGCAACCATTTTATTTTGCCGTAATAGATTTTGTGCTTTTTTAATACGTTCTACACGCTCTTCATTTTGGATTAAGGGTGCTTCTGAAATTCTATTTTTATTATTTGATGCAAATACCTCGCTAGATTTAATTACAGGTAAATTTATTAGTCCCAAACTAGAAATTTGCAAAAAGGATCTTCGAGTTGATTGCATATTTTAAAAATTATATAATATAAATATACCAAGGTTATTCAAATTGCCAATTTTAAATAACTAGAACATTTGAAAATTTTATTTAAATAAATTGATAAAAAGTTAAACTATCCTAATGCCTATAAGGATAGTTAATAGGATAAAGCATGTTAAACTTGTTCCGTTAAAAAGAGTGTAAACTTGATTTAACACCTCTAAACTTATTTTATTTATTTTATTTAACCTAAACTATTTTTTATGAAAAACAATTCTATTGTTTATCGAATTGGAAGTCAGATTGGGGGAGTATTCCTCGGACTATTTCTAATTCTGTCCACATCCTTGATGGCGCAACAACAAGCTGCTTCAGGAAAAGTGAAGGGATCAGATGGCGGGCCTGTTATAGGTGCATCTGTTTCTGTTGTTGGTACTTCCCGTGGTGCTTCTACTGACGGAGAGGGTAATTTTAAAATTAATGTGAGCAGAAACGAAACCTTGAGAATTACTTCCGTGGGTTACAACTCTGCTGATGTTGTTTACACAGGACAGAAGTCTATTGATGTAACGCTAACAGTAGATAACAAAACCTTAAATGAGATTGTTGTTGTGGGTTACGGTAGTCAAAACAAGAAAGAGATTACTGGAGCTGTACAAACTATATCATATAAGGATTTGAAAGATTTACCTGTTACTCAAATTGGTCAAAAATTACAAGGCCAATTAGCGGGTGTTCAAATTAACCAAACTACTGGTAAGCCAGGAACGGGTATGAACGTTCGTATTCGTGGTCAATTGTCAGTTTCGGCTGGTTCTGATCCCTTATATGTAGTGGATGGTTTTCCTATTACAGGTTCGATTGGTGCCATGAACCCAGATGAGATTGAAGATATTTCCATCTTAAAAGATGCGTCTTCAACTTCACTTTACGGTTCTCGTGCAGCGAATGGTGTTGTGTTGATTACTACAAAGAAAGGTAAAGGTGCTGGAATGACAGTAAGTTTTAACGCATTTACAGGAACTCAAAATGTACCGATGAAAGGACGTCTTGATATGATGAACGCTGAGGAATTTGCTCAATTTAAGAAAGAGTCTTATGAAGATGCTAAGCAACCCGTTCCAGTAGAATTCCAAAATCCTTCAGAATATAAAAACAAGGATAATGACTGGTATAACGCATTGTTGAACAAAGATGCTCCTATCTCTAGTTATAATTTGTCTATCTCTTCAAACAAAGAGAAATCTAGAACTTCATTAGTTGCTGGAGTATTGCAACAAAAAGGGGTGGTTAGAAATACAGATTACCAACGTTATTCATTGCGTTTAAATTCAACGTATGATATTTCTGATAAGGTTACTGTTGGTTTCAACGTAGCTCCTCAAATGGTTTATGATAATACGCCAAGAACGGATGGTGATCGTGGAACAGGTATTTTGTTCAACGCATTGCATACGTGGCCTATTATGCCTATTTATGAGGCAGATGGTAAGACATTGACTAAGTTTAACCGTTTTCCAGCGAGTACAGGTAATATCTTTGCATATGCCAACTGGGTACGTTCTGCTGATGAGTTGATTAATGAAACAACAACAACTAATTTGTTGTCCAATGCATTTATCGAAATTGAGCCTGTTAAAGGTTTGAAATTTAAGTCATCTATGAACGGAGAGATTTTAAGAACGAAATTTTTCTTCTTTAATCCTTCGAATGCAACTTCAGCGATTAACGTTCCTATTCCTACCACAGCAGTTTCCATTCGTCAAAACGTTGAAAACTTGTCTTGGTTGAATGAGAATACGCTTACGTACTCAAAGACTTTATGGGATGATCATAAATTTGAATTATTAGGAGGTTATACAAATCAATATTTCCGCCAAGAGTCTACTCAAGTTCAAGCAGATACTTATGCGGATGATCGTCTTCCTACAATTCAAGGTGCGATAAATATCAACAGAGGTGCGACTGTTTCAGGAGTACAAGAGTGGTCTTTGACTTCTTATTTAGCTCGTTTGAATTATAACTTCAAAGGCAAGTATTTATTTAATGCGGCTATTCGTAGTGATGGTTCATCTCGTTTCGGTGCTAATAACCGTTGGGGTACTTTCCCATCCGTAGGAGCTGGTTGGGTTGTTTCGGATGAGGCTTTCATGTCTGATTTGCCTGCTGTTACTTTCATGAAATTAAGAGGTAGCTGGGGTATTATTGGTAATAATAACTTAGGTAACTATACTTCCTATGCATTGATTAACAATACAGTGAATGGTGTGTTTGGAAATACAGTGGCTACAGGTGCTGCAGTAAGTTCATTAGCGAATCCAAACTTAGGTTGGGAAACTACAACGCAATTGGATTTAGGTTTGGACTTAAACTTGTTTAATAATCGAATTAATTTTGCTTATGATTATTATACTAAGAATACGACCAACTTATTATATGCCGTACAAATTGCTCAAGAGTCTGGTTTTGGTAACTTCAATGATAACATCGGAGAAATTAAATTCTGGGGACATGAGTTCTCTGTAAATACAACCAATACTACAGGTAAAGTTAAGTGGACTACAAATGCGAACATTTCTTTTAATAGAAACGTAGTAGTTGCTTTAGCTCCAGGTATTGACCGTGTGTATGGATCTTTCCACATCACTAAGGTAGGTCAACCCTTTGGACAATTTTATGGTGTGATTGCTGATGGTGTGTACAAAAATGCTGCAGATTTAGCTGCATCTCCTAAAGTTCCAGGACGTTCCACAGTGGGAAGTATCAAACTTAAGGATTTCAACGGAAATGGTGTGATTGATTACGGTGGAAACGCTGATGATAGAACGATCATGGGTAATCCTTTCCCTGACTTTGTATACGGTATAACAAATAATGTTACTTATGGAGATTGGGATTTCAATATCATTGGATCTGGTTCTTATGGTAACCAATTATTGGTTCGTCATATTTACTCGACTGCCAACTTAGACGGTGTGTTTAACATGGTGGATGGTGCTAAATATCGTTTCCGTTCAGAAGCTAATCCAGGTTTGGGAATGTATGGAACGACTGTAGGTGGTGGTAACGTAACTGGTATCGAGCGTGACTGGATGAATAGCCGTTTTGTTGCGGATGCATCTTATTTTACGATTCGTAACATCACATTGGGTTATACATTTTCTAAGCCAACGAAGGTTTACAAGTCGGTGCGTGTATATGCATCATGCCAACAAGCTTATGTGTTTACTAATTATTGGGGTGGACCAAATCCAGAAACATCTGCACAAGGAAACGGTCAAGGTGACGGTGGTAACTTGAGTCCAGGTGTGGATTTATCCAACTATCCAGTACCAAGAACTTTCACATTGGGTGCAAACTTCAACTTTTAATTAGCTAAATATTAAACGTTTATTTTAGAAAAAATGAAAAATAAAATCATATTAAGCTGTTTGTTAGCCATCGGATTATCAGGTTGCACAGCTGAATTTTTGGAAATAACTCCAGAAACAAGTTTAAGTTCGGTTACGTTTTTTAAGACAGAGGCCGATTTTACGCAAGCAGTGAATGCTTGTTACGTTCCATTACGAACTATTTACAATGACCGTTCGTATTTATTGTCTGAAATGCACTCAGATAATACGTATTATTATAGAAATACGGCTTTTGGTGCGACAGAACAACAAGAGGATTTGGCGGATTTTTCGATCCCCGTATCGAATAATTTAACGACAAATACACACGTATTAAATCAATATCGTCAAGATTATTTGATTATTGCGCGTGCAAATCAAATTTTAGCCTTAATTGATAAGGCTGATTTTGATGCAGCTTCCAAAGCAAATCTAAAAGGTCAAGCGCAGTTCATGCGTGCCTTTGCTTATTTTGAAATCTATCGTTATTTCAATAAAGGTCCTTTGCAATTAACTCCTGTAGCTAATCGTGAACAAGCTGCTGCAAAGCTTGGAACTGCGGATGATATCTCAAAAATCATCATTGGTGATTTAACGGGTGCTATATCCGGTTTAAAGCCAAAGGCTACACAAGAGGCAGGTCGTGCTACGGCTGGAGCTGCAAGAGCACTTTTGGCTAATTTGTATTTGATTCAGAAAAACTGGGCTGGTGCAGAAAAATTATGCCGCGAGATCGTTGCTGAAGGAAGTTATTCCTTAATGCCTGATTATAACAATGCATTTACGAATAGTACTTCCAACAAGAATAATGCAGAAAGCGTTTTTGAAGTTCAATACCAAGAAGGTGCGAATGGATTTCAAGGATCATTTATGTACAATTTCTTGCCTAGGCCTATGACTTCAGGTGAATTATTTACGTTAGCTGGTACATCAAATCCTCAACCACAAACAGGTGAAGGTAATAATGCACCCATGCCAGAGTTGATTAATTCTTATGAGGAAGGTGATTTACGTAAAGCCGCTTCTATTGGATATATTACTTGTTCGTCAACTTTATGGCAAGCGAAGACATATCCATACATCAAGAAGTTTGTTCGGACTCATGCATTGAATGGTAACCATGGAATGAATTGGCCTATTTTCCGTTATTCTGAAGTTTTATTGTTCTTAGCGGAAGCTTTAAATGAGCAAGGAAAAACAGCTGAAGCGGCTACTTTTATGAATCAAGTACGTAAGCGTGCGGGTTTAGCTGAAACTACTGCTTCTACTCAAGCTGCTTTCCGTACGGCTTTAATGAAAGAGCGTCGCATGGAATTAGCTTTTGAAAATAAAAGATGGCATGACTTAGTTCGTACGGATACATTCAAAGAGGTAATAACGGCTAAGGGAAATGCGATTAAATCGGATCCTTTCGCACATTACTATGAGAAAGGATATACATTGCGTAGTAACTCATTCACAGTGATTGAGAAATACTATCCATTGCCTGCTGATGAGGCTGCTTTGAATCCAAACATTAAATAAGTATCATTAATGGATAGCCGCCAAGGAATTGGCGGCTATTTTTTTTCTCTAAATTATGAGCATACTCAATTTAATTGCCCTTTTTTGCGCTTATTTCTCTGTGTTTTCTCCTGAGATTGTTGAGGTAAAAAAGTCGGTAGAATTTCAAAAAATTGTCATTTCTGCTGAGTTTGTTTCTGAAGGTGTTTGTGTCGGTGACATCAATAAGGACGGGAATAAGGACATTATTGCGGGTGCATTTTGGTATGAAGCACCTACCTGGGTTAAGCATCAATTTTCTGCTGAAATTAGGTATGACAAATCATTGAAACCATTTCCTGAATCTCATAAATTTAAGGTAGATGAGGGATATTCAGATTCATTTGCAAATTTTTCAGCAGATATCAATCAAGATGGTTGGGTCGATGTGATCAAAGTAGGTTTACCTGGAGAAGCGGTTTATTGGTTTGAAAATAATCAAAATAAATCGGGCCACTGGAAACGACATTTTTTATGTGCATCCTTAGGAAATGAATCACCACTTTTTGAAGATGTGGATGGAGATGGAAAAAAGGATTTAATTGGTAACGATTCTAAAAACCAAAAAGTGGTTTGGTACCAGGCACCTTCTTCAAAAGATAGTGTTTGGGTAGCGCGAACCATTTCAGCTAACCCTAAAATAGGTACCCATAAGTATACACATGGTTTAGGCTTTGCTGATTTAAATCAAGATGGACGAAAGGATGTTATCATTAAGGAAGGTTGGTTTGAAATGCCAAAAGACCTTCAAACAGAATGGACTTTCCATGCTTTGTCTACGAAGTTTGATTGTGCACAAATGTATGTGTATGATTTTGACAAAGATGGGGATATGGATATTTTATCTTCATCCGCGCATGATTATGGTATTTGGTGGAATGAAACTAAGTCATTAGCGAAGGGCGAAATTGAGAATCATTTAATTGACAAATCACTTTCACAGACTCATTCGATGCAATTCGTTGATTTGAATGGCGATAAGAATCCTGATTTTATTGTGGGTAAGCGTTTCATGGCTCATAATGGCAAAGATCCGGGAGAATTTGAAAGTGCGAATTTACAATGGTTTGAGTTTCAGCCTAAACCGTCGCCACATTGGGTATCACATGTGATAGATTCGGATTCAGGAGCAGGGATCAACTTTTTTGTGGAGGATATGAATAAGGATAAGAAAAATGATATTATTATTTCAAATAAAAAGGGTGTGTTTTTGTTTAAAAGAATTTAATTTTTACAAAAAATAGTCAATCCTTTTTTTTCAATTTATTTTAAATTAATTTAAACCTTTAAACCTATACATATGAAAATTAATTACCGTAACCTAGTTTGGTTATTTGTTCCTCTGCTTGGATTTTATAGTCCAAGTTTTGCCCAAAAGGCTCAGGCCTCCGAGAAGGGATTCAAGAAAATTTTTGATGGTAAAACATTGAAAGGTTGGGAGGGTGATCCTGTCTATTGGAAAGCTGAAAATGGAAGCATTGTGGGTGAAATTACACCTGCAACTCTATTGAAGCGTAATACCTTTATTATTTACCGTGATGCAAAGCCATCTGATTTTGAATTGAAATGTGAGGTTAAAATAACTAAAGATGGTAATACAGGGATTAATTATCGTTCTGAAGAGTTATTGCCCGATTTGCCTTTTGCGTTAAAAGGATATCAGGCTGACATTGATGGTGCAATACGTTATACAGGCCAAAACTATGAGGAACGTGGACGCACAACCCTAGGATACCGTGGTGAGATTGTAAATGTGAATGAGCAAACGGATCCAGAGGTTAAAAACAACCTTCGTGCTTATTCAGCTCGTAATGCATGGTTGCCTCGTAAGGTAACTGGTTCATTAGGAAATTCAGATTCTTTGAAAACCAAAATTAAATCAGAGGATTGGAATGAAGTACATTTAATTGTTAAAGGAAATCGTCTTTTGCATTATGTAAATGGAGTTTTAATGAGTGACGTCACAGACTTGGATAAAGTTAATGGCAAATCAGAGGGTTGGTTAGGTGTTCAAGTACACGTAGGTCCCCCAATGAAAGTAGAGTACAGGAATATTCGTATCAAAAACCTAAAATAAAATGAAACCAATTTTTAAGTATTTATTAGCGCTCGTTGCGGTAGTTGGCCTAGGAAGTGCTGGCTACAACAGTTTATTTAAGATTGAACCTGCTCACGTAGAAGGTGTCAATCCTAAGTTGGACAAAATCAGATTACAACCTGGTTTTAAGATTGAACACTTAATAAGCCCATCTGATGAAAACATGGGTTCTTGGGTTTCGATGACTTTTGATGATAAAGGTCGTATGATTTGTTCAGATCAGTATGGTGGATTATATCGTTTGACTATTCCTGCGATCGGATCGGCCAGCGTGAAGCCAAAGGTAGAGAAATTGAAATTTGGTAAAGGAGTAGACACCTTAGGTATTGGAAACGCACACGGTATGTTGTATGCATTTAATAGTCTTTATGTGATGGTGAATGCTAGAGCAACAAGACCAGGTGCTCCTGCTAATGCGGGTCGTGGACCAGCGCCAGGTTTTACGCCAAGAGGAAGTGGATTGTATCGTGTTCAGGATTTAGATGGAGACGATCAGTTTGACAAAATTACTTTAATGAAAGAATTTAAAGGTGAAGGAGAACATGGTCCACACAGTATCATTTTATCTCCTGATAAGAAATCTATTTTCTTGATTTCAGGAAATCATACAGATGTTCCAGACATGAATGCGTATCGTCTACCTAAAAACTGGCAAGAAGATAATATTTTCCCTTTAATTAAAGACCCACGTGGACATGCGAATGATCGAATGGCTCCGGGTGGTTGGATTGCCAACATAGATCCAGAAGGAAAAAAATGGGAATTAATTTCTGCAGGTTACCGTAATGCTTTTGATATAGCATTTAATGAGACAGGAGATTTATTTGCCTATGATGCGGACATGGAGTGGGATTTCGGTTTACCTTGGTACCGTCCTACGCGTATTTGTCACGTAACTAGTGCTTCTGAATACGGATGGAGAACAGGTAATAGCAAATGGTCAACAACCTATCCTGATAATTTACCTCCTGTATTGAATATTGGACAAGGATCGCCTACCAGTTTATTGTCTTTGAAGGATGCTAAGTTTCCAGCTAAATACAAGAAATCTTTGTTGGCTTTTGACTGGACATTTGGTATTGGTCACTTAATTAAATTAAAAGCTTCTGGATCTACTTTCTTAGCAGATCGTGAAGAATTTATTTCAGGTATTCCTTTGCCTTTAACGGATGGAGTTGTTGGTCCAGATGGAGCACTTTACTTCATGGCGGGTGGTCGTCGTTTGGAATCTGACGTATACCGTGTGTCATATGTAGGAACTGAAGAGGCAAGTGCAAAAACGTTAGTTGGCGCACCTAATCCTTTGAATGAAACTCGTCGTAAGATTGAGCAATTTCACCAAGGAGCAAATCCAGCAGCCGTTGCATATGCTTGGCCTTATTTAAAGCATCCAGATCGTTTTATTCGTTATGCCGCTCGTTTAGCTTTAGAGCACCAGCCAATCAATGAGTGGAAAGATAAGGCTTTGACTGAAAAGGATCCGATCGCTGCAACTCATGCTTTGATTGGTTTAATTCGTCAGAGCAAGCCTGAGTTAAAATCAGCTATTTATGCTTCCCTTGTTGCGATTGATGGTAAAGCATTTAGTGAGTCACAAAAATTAGATATTTTACGTGCTTATGAATTAGCTATGTTGCGTTTGGGAATGCCAGATGCTGCTACAACAGCTAAAATCATCGCGAAATTTGATGCGTCTTATCCATCAAATCGCATGAATATGGATCGCGCGTTAAGTCGTTTATTGATTCCTTTGGAAGCTCCAAAAGTGATTGAACGTACGTTGAAATTAATGGAAACGAAGGATACGGCTAGTGCAACTGCATATCGTGTAGAAACAGCTACTTCGTCTGCTGATTTAATTATGCGTAATCCTCAATACGGAACGGACATTGCGAAGATGTTGGAAAAAATTCCACCAGCACAGCAAACCTATTTAGCTACGATGTTATCGGCAGCTAAGACTAATTGGACTCCAGAGTTGCATGAGCGATATTTCGCTTGGTTTAAGCGTGGTTTTGCTTTCTCAGGTGGACGTAGTTATATTGGTTTTATTGACCGTGCACGTAAATTAGCTTTGAAGAATGTGGCTGAATCAAAGCGTGCTTATTACGATAAATTGGGTGGTGCGGATATGTTGACCAGTAGTGGCAATGACATAGCAGCCATCAATTATCCAAAGGGTCCAGGAAAACAATGGAAGTTGGCCGATGCAGTAGCATTAGTTGACGCTCCATTAGTTGACCGCGATTTCCAAAATGGTAAATCTATGTTTGCTGCGACTACTTGCGTTCGTTGCCATGCTATGGGTAGTGACGGCGGAGGAAATGTAGGCCCCGACTTGACGAATTTGGGAACTCGTTTCTCGAAGAAGGATATGTTAGAGTCGATCATAGACCCGAACAAAACTGTTTCTGATCAATATGCCGCGACACAAATTATGTTGCGTAACGGAACTTCGGTGATTGGCCGTGTGACTAATGAGGATAAAGTAGCTTACTATGTTTCTCAAAATCCATATGCGCCAGAGCAAATCGAAAAAATATTAAAGAAAAATGTTCGTTCGGTTAAATACTCACCGGTGTCTAGTATGTTGCCAGGTTTAATTAACAGCTTAAATGCTGAGGAGTTAAAAGATTTAATGGCTTATTTAATGTCAGGTGGAAGCGAAAGCAACGCAATGTTTAAGAAAAAGTAAAATGAATTATGCCAGAATGGACCGGTAAAATATCGAATCACAAGCAATTAGGAGGAATTGAAACGTCCGTTTTAGATAACGGCGCAGGTAAAGGAGTCCGAATTGCTTGGATTGATACGGGTTCAGGATTTCGTTATAAAGTGGTGCTTGATCGTGCCATGGATATTGCGGAGGCATTTTTCAACCAGCATAGTCTTGCGTGGATAAGCCACGTAGGAGTTTTAGGGCCTCAGCCTATGTCGAACCAAGGAATTGATTGGCTTCGTACATTTGGTGGAGGCCTTTTGGTTACTTGTGGTTTAGATCATGTAGGTGGTCCTGATGAAGATGCGCATGGTACTCGCGGAGTGCATGGCTTAATTAGTAACATACCGGCTGAAATTATATCCATTCAGCAACCTGATGTATCTGCAGGCATTTTAGATATGTCGATTACCGGAATTATACGCCAACATAAAATTTTTGGACCGTGTTTGACACTGAAGCGAACCATATCGGGTCGTTTGGGACAAGCTGGTTTAACGATTAAGGATGAGGTGATGAATGAGGGTAATACGCCAGCTCCTTTAATGCTTTTATACCATTTTAATTTCGGTTGGCCTTTGGTCGACGAAGGAACGGACATCATTTGGAGAGGAAAATATCGCGTGGCTTCTGACCCCAAACTTTTAGGGATCGCTGACATCAAAAAATGTCCTGATCCTTTATCCGTTCATGATGGACCGGGTGAATCGGTGGTATTTATAGAGCCAGAGGCAAACTCAGATCATCAAGTGTATTGTGGTTTATGGAATGAAAAAAAGCAATTAGGTGTTCAGATTTCTTTTGATAAGAGGGAATTGCCTTGGTTGACCAACTGGCAACATTTTGCCAAAAATGAATATGTGACAGGAATTGAGCCTGGAACAAATCCGCCGATTGGCCAGAAGGCTGCCAGAGAATCAAATACATTGACTTTCTTAGCCCCTGGAGAAAAAAAATCGATTGAAGTGAATTTATCCGTGTTGGGTCCCGAAGTAGGTCCATACACATCTTATACTAATTTTATCAATTTAATTAACGAATAATGAGCAATAATGCAGCTAAAGCGCTAGAGCAAGGAAAAGGTATTTTACGATTAGCCCCAACATGGGTTCCGAGGTCTTTTTGCGTGCCTGGTAGACGAATAAAATTACATCCAGATGATTATTATGTTTTGGGTGGTGTACGTGGTGGAATCGATGAGCGTTGGTTATCGTCAACGACTCCTGCTAAAAATGGTCCATTGACCGGAGAAAATGAAGGCTTAAGTGCAGTTGTTTATTCCGAAGGTGGAAAAGAAGAGCAGATTCTATTGATTGATGTTATCGAAGCATTAAAAGGTGAAATTATCGGAGATCGTTTGTGGAATGAATACAAATCATGGCCTATGTATTCCAAGTTTTTTGATAACATGGGTCCTTTGCCGCATCACATTCATCACAATGATGAGCATGCTGCTAAGATAGGCCAATTGGGAAAACCAGAAGCTTATTATTTTCCTCCTCAATTAAACAACCATGGGGGTGATTTTCCATATACGTTTTTTGGAATTGCGCCAGGAACGACTAAAGAGCAAATTAAAGAGTGTTTGATGAACTTCACAAAAGGGGATAATAAAATCACCATGTATTCTCAAGCATTTCCATTAATACCAGGTACTGGCTGGGATGTTCCTCCGGGAATGTTGCATGCTCCAGGAAGTATGTGTACGTATGAGCCTCAAAAAGCTTCTGACGTATTTGCGATGTATCAATCCTTGGTAAATGAAGCTGTAATTCCTGAAGAGTTATTGTGGAATGGTACACCAAAAGAAGAAATTGGTAATTATGACCAATTGATGGAAGTGATTGATTGGGATTTAAATACCAATCCTAATTTATTAGAAACTCGTTTTATGCAACCGATTCCAGTTTCAGATGAGGCGGAAATGGAAGCGAAAGGATATTCTGAAAAGTGGATTTGCTATCGTTCAGATGCATTCTCTGCAAAAGAATTAACGGTTTTCCCAGGACAAACAGTAACGATTACGGATGCTGCAGCCTATGGATTAATCATGATGCAAGGTCATGGAAAAATGGGCGTTTGGAATATAGAAACACCTTCATTGATTCGTTATGGGCAGTTGACCAACGATGAGTTTTTTGTTACTGAAAAAGCAGCAAAAGAAGGTGTACAAATTACCAATCATTCTACGACGGATCCTATCGTGATGTTGAAGCACTTTGGTCCATCAAATCCAGATTTAAAATTTTAAACTTATTAATTTTTTTAAAATGAATAATTATCCAAAATTACACAATGCCACATGGCCTGGTATTGTAGGAAAAGGTCCAGATTCCGAGCCTGTTATTTCGTTGGACAAAATGTTAGCGATGACCGCCGCCGCTGAGGTGAACGGTGTGAAATTTGATGGTGTGGACATTGGTTTATTACCTCCTCATTTTGATATTGAAAGTGGTAAAGAAGGAGCGAAAGCTTTAGCTGATAAAGTAGCTGCGCATGGATTAGAAATCGGAAGTTTAGTAGCACCTATTTGGGCTGGAAACGCGATGGGAGATAAGGATGCGCGTGATACTTTTGTGGATATGGTACGTCGCTCTTGTGAAATTGGTGCTGAATTACGCAAAATAGGTATTCGTCCTAATGGCATCGTTCGTATTGATTCTGCTGCGGGAGTAGCGGATTGGGCGAAGGATCCAAAAGGTAATTCAAAATTGATTGTTGACACATTCCAAAGAGCCTGCGACGTAGCCGCTGATTTTGGTGAAAGGCTAGCTGCTGAAGGAGAGATTTGCTGGGGTGGCATGCATTCATGGAGAAATATGATTCAAACATTAGAGGCGGTAGACCGTCCAAACATTGGTTTCCAAGCCGATATGTCACATACTTTATTATACACGATGGGCTATAACTGTCCTGAAGACCGTATTTTGCCTGTTGATTATCAATGGGATGATCGTGAAGTATTGAAAGGTGCATTAAAGGAATTGACTGCAGCATTACGTCCATGGACGATTGATTTTCACGTAGCTCAAAATGATGGTACTGTTCACGGTACGGGAAGTCACGATAAAACAGGTCGTCACTGTCAAGCAACTGATCCTAATGGAAAGTTGAACATCGCGGAAGATGCAGGATTTTGGTTGAGAGATGCGGATGGCCAATTAACAAAAGCGTTCAAGCATATTTGTTGGGATGGTTGCATGTTCTCAAATTCAGTGATGGAGCAGCAAAAAACGTGGGATGATATTTTAGCAGCAATGATTCAAGTGCGTAATGCGCATGGTTGGTCTTAATTAAATTAAAGATGAAAAAGATAAGAATAGGATTAATTGGAACGGGTTTCATGGGAAGAACCCACTCAAATGGATATAATCGTTTACAGAATTTTTTCCCAGATTTAGTATGTACGCCTGTTTTACAGGCAGTTTGCTCGCGGAATGAGGCAAGTGTGAAAGCGTTTGCGGCTCAGTGGGGATATGCTTCTTATGAAACGGATTGGCGCAAAATGATTGCGCGTGATGACATCGATGCGGTGGATATTTGTACACCAAACGACACACATGCTGAAATCGCGATTGCCGCAGCTGCAGCAGGAAAAATGATTTTATGTGAGAAGCCATTGTCTCGTACTTTGGCTGAAGGTGAGCAAATGGTTGCTGCTATTGAAAAAGCTGGGGTTGCCAACACGGTTTGGTATAACTATAGACGTTTACCAGCGGTTACGTTGGCGAAGCAAATTATCGATTCGGGTAAGTTGGGCAAGATTTTTCATTATCGGGCCAACTTCCTACAGGATTGGACCATTTCACCAGATTTGCCTCAAGGAGGAGCAGGTACTTGGCGTTTAGACGTGGAAGCGGCTGGTTCAGGTGTTACAGGTGATTTATTGGCACACTGTATTGATACCGCCATGTGGTTAAATGGGGGTATTACTGATGTGAGTGCAATGACTGAAACTTTCATTAAGGAAAGGGTGCATTCTGGTACGGGCCAAGTGAAAAAAGTGGGCATCGATGATGCTTGTATATTTCATTGTCATTTTGACAATGGTTCTTTAGGCCTTTTTGAATCTACACGTTATGCACGTGGTCACAAGGCACTTTATACTTTTGAAATCAACGGCGAACATGCTTCTTTGCGTTGGGATCTACATGATTTGAACCGGTTAGAAATGTATGACCATTCAGATGCGTCTATTACTAGGGGTTGGAAGTCTATTTTAGTTACCGATGGAGATCAGCCTTACATGGATAAATGGTGGGTACCAGGTTTGATTATTGGTTATGAGCATAGTTTTGTGCATCAAGCAGCTGATTTCTTCAAAGCGTTAGGAGATGGAACAAAATGTTCACCTACTTTTATGGAGGCATTGCAAACACAAAAAGTTTGTGAGTCAGTGATTGATTCAGCAAACCAAAAAGCTTGGAAAGACACAAATGTCCAATGGCCATGTTAATTTAAACGAATGGCTATGCAAGATTGCCTGTTAAAAATTAAGGGTATTTCCTTAGAATTTTCAGGAACACCTATTTTAAAGTCAGTGAATTTAAGCTTGAATCAAGGGGAAATTCATGCGCTCGTAGGTGAAAATGGAGCAGGAAAGTCATCGCTTTTTAAATGTATATTAGGGATAATCTCTCCTTCACAGGGAGAGATTATTTTTTTAAATGAATCGCTGTCAGGCTATCCTATTCGTGAAATTTTAAGAAAGGGAATAGCAATGATTCATCAAGAACTCATGCTGATTCCCGAATTGACCGTGGCTGAAAATATCTTTTTAGGCCGAGAAAGTATAGCAGGAAAACGAATGGGTTTGAGGGAAATCAATGAGGCGACATCTGATTTGTTTCAGGAGTATGAGTTGGATATTCCGGTTGGGGCCTTTGTGAAGGATTTGAGCATTGCGCACCAACAAATCATCGAGATTATGCGTTCAGTGTCACAGAAAGCTTGTTTGATTTTAATGGATGAACCCACATCTTCGTTAACTGAGAAGGAAGTAATCTTTTTTAAACAACTTATTTTTAGGTTAAAGTCTGAGGGCATTTCGATCGTTTTTACTTCACATAAAATGGATGAAGTTTTCGGTTTCTCAGATAAAATATCGGTTTTAAGGGATGGTGAAATGGTGGGGACCTTTTCAAAAGTGGAGGTTAATCCCATGTCATTGGTCCAAAAAATGGTGGGTCGGGAGATGAAGGATTTTTATCCGAAAGCTTTGTCTGAGGTCGGCCAGCAGATTCTACGTGTAGACGATTTATCATGTGTTCCGCATTTTGAACATGTGAATTTTACGCTGTGTGCAGGGGAGGTACTCGGTTTATCTGGTTTAGTGGGTGCGGGTCGTAGCGACATAGGCCAAGTACTATTTGGAATAAAAAAGAAAACATCAGGCCAAATGTCTTTGAAGGGACAGGCATACAATCCAGAAAATCCGAGTGAGGCTTTGCAAGCTGGATTAGGGTATTTGGGTGAAGATCGAAAGGAGATGGGTATTATTCCGGAAATGAATATTACTGAAAATATGAGTTTAGGTTTGTTGGATACGTATCGCAAATTTTTCTTTGTGGATCAAACGAGGGAATCTGCAGATTCGATCGACATGCAAGCCCAATTATCAATTCACTCTGCCAAGGAAGGTCAAAGGATTCAAAATTTGAGCGGAGGAAATCAGCAAAAAGTTTTGTTTGGTCGAATCTTATTAAATAATCCAGAAGTGCTCATTTTGGATGAACCGACACGCGGAATCGATGTGATGTCAAAATTTGAAATTTATACGCTTATATTAGCTTTGAAAAAGCAAGGAAAGGCTATTTTATTGATCTCTTCTGATTTACCAGAATTGCTAGCCATGAGTGATCGGGTCATTGTTATTTCCAAAGGAAAGCAGATGGCGGAAATGACGCGTGAGGAAGCTAGTCCCGAGAAAATACTTGAATATGCATTGCATTAGAATATGAAAGAATTAAAAGCATTTTTTACCAAGTCGCCTACGGGAGGAATTTTTTTAGCACTCATGTTAGTTTGTGTCTTATTTAGTTCCATGACTTCCCGTTTTTTGACGACGACTAATTTGTCTGTCATATTAAACCAAGTGTCTGTGAATGCTATTTTGGCTTTTGGTGTCACATTTGTCATCATCGCTGGGGGAATTGATTTGTCATTGGGATCGTTGGTGGCCGTATGCGGTGTAGTCGTAGCGCTATTGTCTCAGAATAATGACTATAGTTTATGGCTTGCCATTATAGGGACATTAGTGGCAGGTCTCGCCTTAGGAGCACTTAATGGAATCATTGTCGTGCTGACCAAAGTGCCTCCATTCATCGTCACCTTAGGAACGATGACGATTGGCAGAGGAATGGCATTAATTTTGAGTAAAGGTCGGCCCATTTCGGACTTGAATGAATCCTTAAATTTTCTAGGTAATGGGGATCTTTTTGGAATTCCTATTCCAATCCTTTTTTTAGTATTATCCTATGGAACATGCCATTTATTATTAACGAAGACTGTTTTCGGACGATATGTTAAGGCTATTGGCGGAAATGAAATGGCTTCCTATGTGGCTGGAGTTCGAGTGAATCGCATCAAACTCTATGTCTATATGATTAGTGGTTTATTTGCGGCTTTGGCGGGTATTTTGTTGACGGCTCGAATCAATACAGGCCAACCCAATGCAGGCTTGGGTTTTGAATTGGACGCTATTGCCGCGGTGATTATTGGCGGTACAAGTACTCGAGGGGGAAAAGGGACTATTACGGGCACATTATTGGGCGTGTTGTTTATTGGCGTTATTAATAATGGCTTAGATTTAATTAATGTTTCTGCGTATTGGCAGCAAGTCATTATGGGAGGAATTATTATCTTAGCGGTCGTTTTAGATGGTTTGTATCAAAAATTAAAAATGAATATATGAAATTGAAGTATTTGTTATTCGCATGCATTTTGTTTGTAGGTTTCTCCTGTGGGGAAAAGAAATCGGATAAAATAATCATTGGTGTTTCGATGTTGAGCATGCAAAATGAGTTTATCCAACAAGTAGCTGATGCGTTAGAGAAATCGGCGTCAACAAACCAAGTTGAATTAATCATTGTCGATGCCGAAAGGTCTTCTTTAAAGCAGGTGGAACAGGTGGAGAGCTTTATAAGCCAACAAGTGGACGCGATTATTTTAAACCCTTGCGAGTTTGAAGCCAGTTCACCGGCGGTCGACAAAGCTAAAAAAGCAGGTATCCCGATTGTCAACGTTAATTCATCTACCAAATCTAAGCCTGACGCTTTCGTTGGTTCGGATGATGCTGAATCTGCGAATATGGCGATGGAGTTAATTGCCAAAAAATTAGGTGGCAAAGGAAATATATTAATGATTCAAGGGTATATGGGCCAAGCAGCCCAATTAGATCGAGAGCGTGGGGCTAAAACAGTTTTGGCTAAATACCCAGGTTTGAAGTTATTAGCTTCTCAAACAGGGGAGTGGGATCGCGCTAAATCGATGGCTTTGATGGAAAATTGGATTCAATCGTATGGCGATCAAATTCAAGCGGTTTTTGCTCAAAATGATGAAATGGGTTTAGGTGCCGTTCAGGCTTTAATGGATGCCAAGAAAAAACAAAGTGTTTATGTCGTTAGTGTTGACGGTATTAAAGATGCAAAGAAGTCGGTGACCCAAGGAAATTTAGACGCAACAATTATTCAGAATGCGGGCCAACAAGGTTCCGAGGCTTTGCGGTTGGCCCTTGAGTTAGTTCAGAAGAAACCGTTAAAGGAATCAAATAAGCTGATTCCTTTTGAGATATTTGTAAAATAGGTAGGGTTTTGCCGCACATTGGGTAAGCCTAGGAAGGTTTAAATTTGTGGATAAACTAATTGCGTGAGCCCTTTTTCAGGAGGTACTCGCGACTGGTGCCCTAAATCCTTTTTTAGCAGGTATCTGCGTGAGATATACCAACTTCTTTTTTCAGGGGTATCCTATTTAACTTCTTGCTTAGCAAAATTCAAATACTGATCCCAATCGTAGGCATTAATGTCGTGATTTCCTTCCCGAATATGGTACCTAATGTGTCCACCGACCGGACTATTTAAAGCTGGGAATTCTAATCCTGCAATTCCTTTTTTACCAAACAATGCATAAACAGGCTCAGTTAATTGGGCTCCCATAAACTCTCCTTTGGGATCTGACCATTGATCTCCTACTGCACTTGCCACATAAATAGGTCTTGGGGCTAACAATGAGAGTAAAATATGTGAATCAAATGGTAGCTCATTTTCTCTATAGGCATAGTTTTTATAAGAATCTAAAAACCAATGCGGGAAGTTATTGGTGATGCGCCAAAGCGTTTCTCCATAATTTCTACGCGTAATAGCCGCTCCACCTTCTCCAGATTCGTTGGATATAATCGCAGCAAAGCGCGTGTCCGTTGCACCTGCCCAAAGAGCCGCTTTCCCTAAGCGCGAATGTCCATGCAAGATGATTTGTTTGCTATCGATTTCAGGTAGTTTTTCTAAGAAATCCACGGTTCTATGCAGCCCCCAAGCCCAAGCGCCATTGGCCGACCACTCTTCTGAACGAAGTCCTAGTTCAGTCGCCAATAAAGTTCTTACGCCATTTTTGTATCCTTCCGGTAAATCCTCTTCAAAATCGCCACAGGCTACTGTGATACTTCCATATCCGGCTTCGACGACCTTCTCAAATTGCCACCTGGAAGCCCATGCACCTCTTTTTACAGGAGCGCTGGCTTGGTATTTGATGACTCCCTTTTCATCACAAACCGTGTATTTTGTGAATACAGATATGTCGGCATCCAGGCTAGTTGTTTGATTCCCACAAAAATTTAGTCCAAGGAAAACAGGAACTTTTTTAGTTGATTTAGGCAGAACTCCTAATACATCGAAACTATATTTACCGGCTAAAGTAACTTTCCAATTGTATTGTATGGCCTTTCCATTCATGATTTCTTTTTTCGAAATCAATTGGAAACTTTGACTTATTTTTTTCTTTGGCATTTTCCCAAACATCACATTTGAGTATTGTTCAAGCCAATATTGTTTTTGTTTTGTCCACCCATTTTTATCTTTTACAATTTGACCATTAGGTGTTTTTAGTGCTTCAGGAAGGGTATAAGGACTAATTTTACTTTCGTCGTAATTAGCTACAAAAGGTTTCTGTGCCATGGTTTGCAAAGAGATTAGCGCGGCGGCTAGGTAGATGATATTTTTCATAGGTTTGAATAGGTGGGCCAATTTAAGTATTTTGAATAGATGATTTTTATCAATTCTTAATTTTTTTACAAATTGTTTTACATTTTAATTTATTACTTTTGGGTTGTAATTCATGTTTGAGCTTACAATAAAATATTTATATGGAATATTTCAAAAGAATCGAATTCACAACGGCTAATGAGACCATTTCAAATCTCAAGAATGCCATTAGTCAATATAAAGTCATTCATCTTTCAGGGTATAATTTATCGATTCCAATACAGGAATTTTACACCAATTTATCTGATTCGATTGGTGAAATTTTCAACGAAGATGAGGATATTTTAACAGGAGAACGCAAAGACAATCGTTGGATCGATATTTCGTATGATCCTGATTTGCAAGATCGTTACCGCAGTAGCAATACGCGCCAGCCTTTGCATACAGATGATTCTTATGTTGAATTAGGGGACGAGAAATCGTTGCAATTCTTTTTTTGTGAGTCTAGAGCGGCCTTTGGTGGCGCGACAACTTTCTTTGATTTACCCGATTTAGTGGCTTGCATGAAGTCAGATGGAGAAGATGAATTATTGAATCGTTTGTTGACGACAATTGTTCATTTTGACAAAGCTGGCAATAAAAAAATACGCAAAATCTTGGATCAGGATGAGAAGGGATATTTAGCTAATTGGAATTACTATTGCATCGATAGAGAAAAAAATACACCTGCGGCTTTAGCTTTGTGTGAAGATTTCCACGCTTTTTTGGAATCTAGAATCATTCAGGCTGGATTGGTGATGCCAGTGCAATTAGAGAAAGGGGACGCTGTCTTTTTTCATGATGATCGAATCTTACATGGTCGGAATGCCTATTTTGCTACTCAGAAAGGCGAGCGTTGCTTGATAAAAGGTAAAATCATTTTGGATCCTGAATTTGAATTGGTCTAATTTAACTCATAAGCTAGGTTTAGGTACCTGGCAATTAGGTGGTGTTAATCTGATTAATGGAATACCCATGGGATGGGATTCCATGGATGAACTTACCGCTGTTGAAATTCTTCAAACAGCTTTTACATCTGGTATTCAGTTTATAGATACCGCTGACTCTTATGGTCAGGGCCAAGCCGAGTTATATATTGGCCAGGCTATTCGTAAACATACAAAAGAGGCTGATTGGGATAGAAGTAAAATCATGATTTGCACCAAGTTTGGGAATCGGGTGCTGGATGATGGAACGATGGTTCAAGATTTTTCTCCAGAGCATTTAGTTAGGGCTGTTGACGCGTGTCTAGCCCGATTATCCTGCGATTACCTAGACATTTTATTGTTTCATAGTCCTCCTGAAAATTTTGATTGGGCCAATTATGATCGTGGACCTTTGGATGAATTGGTTCATGTAGGGAAGATTAAGGAATATGGAGTTAGTTCAAAAAGTGTGTATGGGGCTAAATCGGTGATGGATGCTGAGTTTGGAACTGTGGTTGAGGTTATATTTAATGCATTGGATCGAAGGGTTGAAACAGTTTTGGGAAATCATCCAAGTAGAAAAAAATATCATGTGATAGGCCGAGTGCCACTAGCCTCTGGATTTTTAACTGATAAGGTATTTTTTAAAGATCCTTCGATGTTTGGTGGCGGTTATCGATCTAAGATTCCTGAAAGAGATGTACATTGGTTTATAGAGTCGGCTAATAAGCTGGCTTTCCTAAAGGAGATGCCAGGAGG
>CAIZMB010000050.1 GCA_903933935.1 uncultured Cytophagaceae bacterium | reverse complement strand
GCGATGGGTGGAAGTAGTGCGATCAATTGCATGGCCTACATTCGTGGAAACAAGGCTGATTTTGAAAATTGGGAATCTATGGGTTGTCGGGGTTGGTCGTATGCCGACATGCTTCCGTACTTCAAAAAATCAGAAAACAATCTGGATATCCACAATGAATTTCATGGCCAAGGGGGGCCATTAACCGTTTCTAATCCTAGCCAAAATACCATTTTTGGTCAGGCATTTATCGAAGCATGTGGCACAGTTGGTATACCTAAAAACACCGATTTTAATGGCGCAAATCAAATAGGCGCGGGCATGTTTCAGTTTGCTATTGCTGATGGCCAACGAGTTACCGGGGCCAGTGCCTTCATCAATCCGATTTTAAAAAGAAAAAATTTAAAGATTATAAGCCAATTTCATGTCACTAATTTAGTGATTGAAGGCGATCAAGTTAAAGGCATTGAAGGGCATTTGAAAAATGAGAAATCGAGTACCATTTTTAGAGCAGACCAGGATGTTATTCTATCTGCAGGTTCTTTTCAGAGTCCACAAATTATGATGTTGGCCGGGATTGGCGACGCAGATTATTTGAAGTCTTTTGGGATAGAGAATAAAGTCCATCTTCCTGGAGTTGGGAAAAATTTGTCAGATCATGTTTTTGTCAATATGCATGCGGAGGCTAAAACCCAGCGTGCATCATTTAATGCAGCCATTTCCGTCACTAATTTCCTTACCTATGTGACTAAAAAGAAAGGACCCCTTTCAGCAAGTCCTTTAGAAGGTTGTGCATTTTATGATTCGGTGAATCAGTCTGACCGACCGGATTTACAATTTCACTTTTCTTCCGCGTGGTCATTAGATATGTACGATTACAAAAAAATGCCCATTGGCGATGGATTTACTTGCTTGCCTACTTTATTGAAACCCGAAAGTCGAGGTTATGTAGGTTTGCACTCAAAATCTCCTTGGGATGCACCCAAAATTGACCCTCAATATTTAACTGATTCTGAAGGAAAGGATTTAGCTACATTGAAAAGAGGTGTAAAATTAGCGCATCAAATTTTATTATCTTCTGAATTCGATCACCTTAGATTAGGCCATACATTGCCATATCCATCGGGTGAATTGACGGAGGAATTGATCGAAAAACATATTGAACGAGCAACTGAATGCGTTTATCATCCCATTGGAACGTGTAAAATGGGTATTGATTCGAGTGCGGTAACAGATCCAAATACGCTTCGTGTCAAGGGAATAAATGGGCTACGTGTCATTGATGCTTCCATCATGCCAGATTTAGTTTCAGGAAATACGAATTCCATCGCAATGGCCATTGGCGAAAAAGGTTCTGATTTAATCTTAAATAATTATTAATTTGCACACCTAATAAATAAACATACTATGAAAAAAATCATTTTAATTTTAACTACCCTTGTTATGGCGGTAACCGCAAAAGCACAAAAAGCTACTATTGAATCTTTACGCGAAGCTGAATTGAATCGTTTTAAAGTGATGATCGCACAAGACGAAAAAGGCTTAGATGCTGTAATGCATGCAGATTTAGTTTACAATCACTCAAATGCCGTTACTGACAACAAAGCTAGCTATGTGGGATCTATCGTTTCAAAGAAAACCATTTATGCTTCGATTGAATCAGAGGAATTAACTCCACGCGTGTATGGAAAATTCGGAATCATTACGGGAACTGCAAAAATTAAAAATCAAACAAAAGACGGTTCATTCACATTCAATCACCTTAAATATACCGATGTTTGGATTTTCCAAGATAAAAGATGGCAGATGCTTTCTTGGCAATCAACGAAAATACTTAACTAATCGTAGCGGCAAAATTTTCGATTTCAAGATAAATATTGGCTAATTCCGAAGGCTTTATACAATAGGGAGGCAAAATATATAAGGTATTACCCAGGGGTCTCAAAAGGATCCCTTTTTTTATAAAATGGTCATAGGCTTTTCCTCGGATGGGATTTAAATAACCATCTTTTTCAACGGTCACTAATTCGAAGGCAACAATCGTTCCACAACATCTTACATTTTTTACCGTAGGATGCCCGGCCATTTTTACCTTCCATGCTTCATGGCTTTTCTCGATGGCTGCAATATTTGACCAAGTTGTTTCTTCCTCCATGAGATCCATACTCGCGTTCGCTGCTGCACAGGCGAGCGGATTCGCAGTGAAAGAATGGGAATGAAATAGGGTTTTCTTTCGATCTGAAGATAGAAAAGATTCAAATAATGGATCGGAGCAAACGGTAACACCCATCGCCATCATGCCACCTGTTAAACCTTTTGACAAGCAAACGATATCCGGTTTTTGTTGTAAATAGTCCATGGCAAACCATTTGCCTGTACGCCCAAAACCCGTCATGATTTCATCAGAAATGCTGATCAATCCCCCTTTTTTTGTTCGTGAAATGATCTTATCTAAGGTTTCAGCTGCATACATGTTCATGCCGCCGGCACCTTGAATGAGTGGTTCAAAAATAATGGCTGCATATTCCTCAGCATGTTTTAATTTAGCCTCTAATGCTTCTAGGCACTGCGCTTCATTTTTTGGATTAGGAATAAATTCTACTTCAAAAAGCATGTCTTGAAAAGGAGCATTAAAGGAGCTTGGCGCCCCCAAACTCATCGCCCCAAACGTATCTCCATGATAAGCATCTTCAAACGCGATAATTTTCCTTCGCTTTTGATTGCCTTGATTGTGAAAGAATTGTAAGGCCATTTTTATGGCTACTTCTACCGCAGTTGATCCATTATCCGAGTAAAATACTTTTTCGAAATTGGCAGGTAAGTGACTTAATAACCGTTCGGATAAGCGAATCGCAGGCTCATGGGTAAAACCTGCAAAAATGACTTGTTCTAATTTGAGCGCCTGTTCATACACTTTTTGTGCCATATAGGCATTCGAATGTCCATGTAAATTCACCCACCAAGAAGCAATCGCGTCGATGTATTGATTACCGTCCTCATCATATAAATAGACTCCCTCGCCACGTACGATGGCAATCGATGAAGGCTCGATAAAATGTTGAGTAAATGGATGCCAAACAACTTTTTTATCTCTTTCTGATAGACTAATTTGAGATGGATTTGGCATATTTTATAATGGTTTCTGGCGTAATTTCTTCTTCCTGCTGGACACGCAAAACTACGGGTAATTGCGTATACTTTAAAATGAATTTTTCTCCAGATGGATTTGAAGGTCCATTGAAGACAATTCCCAAGATGGGAACATGGTTATCCTTCAGTATTTGATAGGTTAGCAATGTATGATTGATGCTACCTAAATAATTTTTACTGACCAAAAGTACAGGTAGACCTAGTTTTTTTATCAGATCTAAATTCGTTTGATGGTCGTTGATAGGTACGAGAATTCCTCCCGCCAATTCCACAATTAATGAATTTTTGGTTTGGGGCAATTGTATTTTTTCTAGGTCAATCGTGACCCCGTCGATCTCGGCAGCTGTATGCGGAGAAAGCGGTTGAGTTAATACATAACTAGAATCCCAAACCTTTACATTCGGCAATTGAGTCATTTTTTTTATAAATAAAGCATCCGCTTCCTCCGGATTTCCGGATTGAATTGGTTTCCAGTAGTCGGCCTGAAGCGCTTGAGTAAAGATGGCTGATATGAGCGTTTTGCCAATTTCAGTTCCAATCCCAGCAACAATAAATGATTTATTCATGGGTTTCCATGGTTTTTATGAGAGCCAAAATATCTTCTTTTTTGGTCAAACTATTGAGTGTAATGCGAATTCTTTCTTCTCCTTTTGGGACCGTGGGATATACAATGGCTTTCACTGCAAATCCTGCTTTTTGAAGCTCTGATGCTTTCTTTTTCACAAGCTGGTTGCCCGAGATGAAAAAGGTTTGGATGGCTGTTTTACTTGGCCCCCACTGGTTTGATTTCGAATGTTGAACAAAAAACTCAATGTTTTCTTTTAATTTTTTTCGTAGGTCAAACTGAGTTTCTACCGAAGTTAAAGTGGTCGATAAGCTCGATATGTGATGTGGACTGGGGGCCGTCGAGTAAATAAAGGGTCGGGCAAAATTGACTAAAAAATCAATTAATGTTTGTGAACCAAGAACGACTGCACCCGCATTTCCCCAGGCTTTCCCAAAGGTAATAACCCGAGCAAATATCTCTTTTTCGATGCCCATTTCTACCGCTAATCCATTTCCATTAGGTCCATAGACTCCACCTGCATGCGCTTCGTCTAGGATTATTTCTGCGTTGTATTTATTTTTCAAATGGACTAATTCCCGCAAAGGTGCCATGTCGCCATCCATGGAATATACGGATTCTGCCACAATCCATTTAGGTGTTTCGATGGGGTATTCGCGGAGTAAATTTTCTAAATCTAGTAGGTCATTATGGGCAAAGATTTTGCGCTCAGCTTTTGATAAGCGTAAACCGTCGATTAAACTTGCGTGCAATAATTGATCACAAAATACGACTTGATCTTTCTGAGCGATGGAAGAAATTAAGCCGACATTGGCATCGTATCCACTTGTAAACAACAAAGATGCTTCCGCCTGATGAAACTCTGCACATTTTTTTTCAAATTGTTCTACCTGAATGGAATGACCTGAGATCAATCTAGATCCCGTGGATCCATTAATGGAAGTCAAATTGGATTTTAATTCATTGAAATCAGCTTCAATTTTATCTGCGAGAGATTGATTCTTAGCTAGTTCCAAATAATCATTGGAGCAAAAATCAATCAAATGATTCACAGAAATTAATGAACGAACAAGGCCATTTTCTTGTCGCTCCAAAAGCTGATTATGTAAAATTTGCTGGTGAGATTTCATCATGTAATTCGGTTGCAAATTACGAATTTTAGGTTGACATGGCGCGCATTACCCGTAGATTCCATTGAAATTGATTAAGTAATTGATAATTTCCATTAAAAATGATAAAAAATGTTTGACAATCTAATATATGTAATGTAGTATTGTACTGTGTTTCAATGTCGTAAGCACCTCAATAAAAACAATCCCAGTTCATTTCAATCTTTTTTTCATCATCTGATCCACTTTTTGTGTGTTGATATAATGTTTCAAAGATGATCTTTTGATCAGAAATCAGGTTTGGTAAATCAAATTAAGAATATTCATTTCACCATTTTATGGAAGAAAAATCTATCAAGAAAGTAAAAACAGTCGCGGAAGAATTGCCTACTAATGATCGTCCTAAGCGTCAAAGAATTCAAAAATCTACGGAAGAACCTGCTTTAGCCCCGATGCCTAACTCAATTCCAGAGCCAACCAATAGCGTAAGCGATACTGCTCCAGAGGTTATAGAAACTAAATCAGAACCAATATCAGAAGTAAAATCTGCTAGGCCTTCAAAGAATTTTCGTCCTCGCCAAGAGCGTAAGCAACCCGAAGTGGATGAGGCGCCAATTGAATACGATGCGATTGCTCCCAATGAAGATGAGGTGGTTGATACTTCATTTATTACTAATAATGAAAATGTAGTGGATTCAAAGGTTTCCCCTACAGATGCGCCTGTTGACTTAGATAAATTACCCAAAGAAGAAACCCAAACTCAAAATACGCAGCAGTTTAAGCCTCGTTCAAATTACAATCAAATCATCAAAGAATTAGATGGTTTGATCGACAATGAAGGAGTGTTGGAAATCATGCAAGAGGGTGGTTATGGCTTTATGCGTTCTTCCGATTATAATTATTTAGCTTCTCCTGATGATATTTATGTTTCTCCCTCTCAAATCAAAATGTTTGGTTTAAAGACAGGAGATACTATTTTAGGTAAAATTCGTCCACCCAAAGAAGGCGAGAAATACTTTGCATTGTTGAAAGTTGAATCCGTGAATGGGAAGACTACGGATGAGATTCGTGACCGCATCAACTTTGAATACTTGACGCCACTTTTTCCTGAGGAGAAATTAAATCTATCGACGACGGCAGATAATTATTCAACTCGGATTTTAGATTTATTTGCGCCGATAGGCAAGGGACAGCGTGGAATGATTGTTGCGCAGCCTAAAACGGGTAAAACGGTTTTATTGAAGGATATAGCCAATGCCATCTCTCGAAATCATCCTGAGGTATATTTGATCATTTTGTTGATCGATGAAAGACCTGAAGAGGTAACGGATATGCAACGTTCTGTACGTGCAGAGGTTATTTCGTCCACTTTTGATGAACAAGCGGAGCGTCACGTAAAAGTGGCTAGCATTGTCTTAGAAAAGGCAAAAAGAATGGTTGAATGTGGACATGATGTGGTCATCTTGTTGGATTCCATCACTCGCTTAGCCCGTGCGTATAACACAGTAGTTCCTTCTTCAGGTAAAATATTATCTGGGGGTGTGGATGCGAATGCATTGCATAAGCCGAAACGTTTCTTTGGAGCGGCTCGTAATGTTGAAAATGGAGGTTCGTTAACGATTATTGCAACGGCCTTGACGGAAACGGGTAGTAAAATGGACGAGGTTATTTTCGAAGAATTTAAAGGAACGGGCAACATGGAATTGCAGTTGGATCGTAAATTATCTAATCGCCGCGTCTATCCTGCTATTGATATTACCGCTTCAGGTACTCGTCGTGAAGATTTACTAATGGATCCTGCGGTACTCCAACGTGTTTGGATATTGCGCAAGCATATGTCTGATATGAATTCTGTGGAAGCCATGGAATTTTTACAGCAACAGATGAAGGGAACAAGAACGAACGAAGAGTTCCTTGTTTCGATGAATCGATAAAATGGATTTACTCCAACCCGTTTGGTTCATCGGCCATGGCAGCCCCATGAACGCGCTGATGGATAATCCATTTACGCAGGTTTTGGGCCAAATGGGTCGTCAAGCGCTTGAAAAAAATCCACCCAAAGCTATTTTGGTGGTATCAGCACATTGGTTGAGCCGCGGAGGAACCTTCGTGCAAGCCAGTCCTAAACCCGAAACTATTCACGATTTCGGCGGTTTTCCGCCGGCTTTGCATTCCTTTCAATATCCTGCACCGGGCAGTCCAGACACTGCGGAGCTTTTGGCTTCCGGTTCTCAGAAAATTCAAACAACCTTGGAATGGGGTTTGGACCATGGAGCTTGGACGGTGTTATGCCATTTATTTCCGGGGCATAATATTCCGACTTTCGAAATGTCGATCGATTATGGCCAACCATTATCTTACCATGTGACCTTAGCACAGGAATTACAATTCTTACGTTCACAGGGTGTATTGATCATAGGTAGCGGAAATATCGTACATAATTTACAGGCCAGTGTAGCAAATTTATCCCGGGGCGAGGAAGATTTTGCTTACGACTGGGCGCAAGAATTCGATGCGTGGTCGACCGAAAAAATTGTCGATAAAAATCTGACAGATTTATTGGCCTTTACTTCGGCGCCTGGTGGTGCACGCTCAGTGCCTACTCCGGATCATTACATACCGATGTTGTACTCATTGGCATTGGCCAGGAAACAAGAAGAAGTACGATTTACGTATGACCAATTAGTCTATGGAGGAATCTCCATGCGCTGTTTTGAAATCAGTTAATTGATAAAAAGACTTTTTCAATGAGTTCACAGGCTTCATCCATTTGGTCTTTAGTGATGGTTAAAGGTGGCGCGAGCCGAATTTTATTTCCATGCGTGGGTTTCATAAGTAGGCCTTCTTCCATTAACTTCAAGCAAATTTCATAGGCCAAAGGGCTTTCCTCATCCGTATCGATTTCGATCGCGCACAATAAGCCTTTGCCACGAACCTCACGAATTAGGCTGGTTTTGTCGGTTAATGATTTTAAAAATTGCATGAGTTGGGCACCCCTCGTGGCTGCATTTTCGACTAGTTTTTCATCCTCAATAACCGCCAAAGCTGTCACGGCCAACGCACAGGCTAAGGGATTTCCTCCAAAGGTTGACCCATGTTCACCCGGTTTTAAGGTGAGCATTACTTCGTTTGAGGCTAATACCGCTGAGACCGGCATAAAACCACCCGAAAGGGCTTTGCCTAATAATAAAATATCAGGTTGAACACCTTCGTGTTGGCAGGCCAACCACGCCCCCGTCCTCCCCAATCCTGTCTGAATTTCATCTGCGATAAACAAAACATGATGTTTTTGACATAGCTCGTAGGCCGCTTTTATATAGCCAGCAAAGGGGACAATGACCCCAGCTTCCCCTTGAATAGGTTCTAGCATGAAGGCTGCCACCTTAGGATTCGCCAGTGCGAGTTCCAAAGCTTCCAAATTCTGGTAAGGGATTTTGGTAAAACCAGGTGTAAAGGGCCCGAAATTCATGTAACTACTTGGGTCAGTCGAAGAAGATATAGCCGCGATGGTTCGCCCCCAAAAATTACCTTCCGCCACGATGATTTCCGCTTGATTGCTAGGAACGCCTTTAACTTCATAGGCCCATTTTCGGGCTAATTTGACCGAGGATTCCCCTGCTTCTACACCGGTATTCATGAATAGAACTTTGTCGTAATGAAAACGTGTGGCTAGTGCTTTTTCCGCGAGGCCTAATTGGGTATTATGAAAGGCCCGAGAACTGAGCGTAAGTTTTTTAGCTTGGGCCAACATCGCGTCGATCAGTCTAGGATGACAATGCCCCTGGTTCACTGCTGAATAGGCCGATAAAAAATCCATGTACCGCTTGCCATCCACATCCCAAACGTAAAGCCCTTCGCCCTTTTCTAAAACCACCGGCATTGGGTGGTAATTGTGGGCGCCAAAATCCGATTCAATTGCGATGTAATCTGCTGCGTTCATAGGAAAAAACAAAGACGCATAAAGCGCCTTTGTCTGAATTTGTATATAAAGGAAATTAGAGAATCTCGTAGATACCTGCCACTCCTTGGCCACCACCTACACAAGCGGTTACCATGCCGTATTTTTTATTGCGGCGGCGAAGTTCATGGAATAGTTGGATGGATAGTTTTGCTCCCGAACAACCCAGTGGATGTCCTAAAGCTATCGCTCCTCCATTGACATTTTCTTTTTCTTGATCGATGCGTTTGGTTTTGATGACGGCCAACGACTGTGCCGCATAAGCCTCATTCTATTCGATCAAATCGATTTCTTCTAATTTTAATC
>CAIZMB010000049.1 GCA_903933935.1 uncultured Cytophagaceae bacterium | reverse complement strand
ACAATAGACGCGAAGTATCGCCTCTCTACATTTTCTTTTTAGACGCGAAGTATCGCGTCTCTACAAACCGTTCAACAAGGCTATTCCCACACAACCAATCGCCAAACCAATCCATTGTCGGTTCGTCAAGCGCTCCTTGAAAAATACATAGGCAGTAATGGCACTCAATAGAATGACACTTAAATTATACATCGTCAATACCACAGCGGCATTGTTTTGATAGGCATCTAACGCTTTTAATAGAAAATAAAAGGAAAAGAAGTTGGGCAAAGCTAATGGAATGGCCGCTAGTACAGAATTAGTATTCCAAACTAATGTGCCATTGACCGAATTCCAAATAAGCACAATGGCTGAACTGATCATGGAGCCAATAAGCAACATCATGATAAATGGTAAAGTTCCCCCTACAAAATAGGTTAATGAGCTATTAAGGTAACTAAAAAGCGTATTAGTCAAACCATAAGCGACAAATACAGCGAGCAATAATGAAACGACTGGTTTCACGCCATCCGCCGAAGTCAATTGAGGGCTACAAAAATAAATGGCGGCAAAGGACAAAACCAATCCCAAGGAAATTGACCAATTAATCTCACCACCGGTCTTTAAAATAAATAGATTAATTAATACAGGAATGACGAGCGAAATATTGTTGGCCAACGAAGTAGGCGCCATGCCATTTTTTTGGGTAGAAAACCCAGACAATAAAAAGGTAATAACAAATCCCACACCCATGGCCATTAATAAAAACGTATCTCCAGTGGAAGGCCAATGAAATGGTAAAGCAGAAGGCTGATGAAAATAGGCCGTTAAAAAACAAACCGGATAATTCAACAAAATGGCAATTCTAGTATCCACTTGGAATCGAGCATGTGCCCTGAAATTCACCAGTAATAGAACCGAAAAAACGACTGAGAGTATTAAATAAAGCATTTTATGATTTTTTTACCAGGTCCTCTAAAATACCTACCCACTCCGGTGAATTGTTTAAACTTTCAACTAATTGCCAGTGTTCGCCGCCCGCCTCTTCAAATATTTCTTTGTACTCCTCACCTACTTCAATCGTTGTTTCTAGACAGTCAGCCACAAAAGCGGGCGAAAAAGCCAATACTTTTTTATGTCCATCAGCCACTAATTTCGGAATCACTTCATCCGTATAAGGCTTAAGCCAAGGATCTCGGCCTAATCTACTTTGGAAAGAAGTACTGTAGGTACCCGGTTTTAATCCCATCTTTCCAGCGATTAATCGAGTCGTTTCATGACATTGTGCACGATAGCAACCATGATTTTTATCGGTGATTGACTCGCAGCAAGTGCCAAAAACACAAGTCGTTTTAGTCAGGTCCCCTTTGCGTACATGACGTTCAGGAATTCCATGGTATGAAAACAAATAATAATCAAAGTCGATATCCTTTTGGTAATTCGCGGCTTTAGCTGCAAAATAACTTGAGAATGCAGGATGATCATAAAAATAACTTGCGATAGAAAGGGAGGGCATCACTTGCCATTTGGACATCAATTGCATCACGCGTTCGAACACGGATCCAGTAGAAGCCGAAGCATATTGAGGAAAAAATGGAATGACAATTAATTTCTTTAAATTTTTGGCTTCCATTTCTGCCATTGCAGAAGCTAAGTCAGGGGATTGATAGCGCATCGCTAATTTCACATAATAAGAATCGCCAAGTTTCTCCTGTAAGTCGCGAGCTACATCTTCTCCATAAAATTTCAAAGGAGAACCACGTTCTTCCCATAATTCCTTGTAGATTTTGGCTGATTTAGGCGCTCTAAATGGAGCAATAATTCCTTTTACCAAAATATAACGGATCAGGTACGGAATATCGATTACTCGACCATCCATCAAAAATTCACGTAAATACTTACGTACCGAAGGGGTTCCTGGATCATCTGGAGTCCCTAAATTAACTATTAATACACCTACCATTGGAAAAATTTGAAAGCACAAAGATCATTCAAAAATTATAAAATCCATCCTTCTGGAGTAATTTTTGTTCGATAAGCTGATTCTACGCAGGGAACTCGGTCTTGGCAATTCACAGAACCCGGTGGACATGTATAAATTTCACCATTCAAATACGTGATTAAAGCAAACTCTTCCTTAGGTACACTTTTTAATCGATCGATAAAGTAAATCTTTTTACGAACGGAAAATACGTTAAAAATCCCCAAAACTCTTTCCTTAGGATCTGTCATGGGCTTAATGTTCATACTAAAACGAGTCTCAGCAGGTACGTCAAATAAAGATCCACTGGATTGTACTTGAGCAATTAAGGATTGATAAAAGTTGAATGCATTCTTGGTGATTGAACGTTGTTCCAATCGCAAATAATAGGGCGAATACCCATCAAAAGGCACTCGAGCTACTTGGCGTCCTGTAATTCTTTGTCCATTGGTCAATACATCCGAAAACACATTTAAATCAGCGTTGTTTGTTATATCCCAGCAATTCCCATTACACATATAATTTAAAATCTCTTCATTAGGCATCGCTGGAGCAACACAAACATTGGATTTAAAATTCCATTTAGCACCCCCCTCACAGGTTTCACAGATTGAAATCTTTTCAAAATGTCTCCAATTCCACATATAAAAATCTCCTTCCTGGGGACTGTCTTTAAAGTCAACATAAACAGAAAAGCCATTTCGCCGAGGATCCACCTTAGCGTATTGATCACGCACCTCAAACTGAGTAACAATATTTTCAATTTCAGGAGCCGGGATCATTTTTTCTTCAACACTTTCATATTGTTTCCCAGTAAGCGTTTTTATAAATAATCGATATTTAAACCCCACCTTACCCACAAATCCTGCAGGAGGCAAATAGGTACCCAATGCAGTTCCTTCTTTAAAAATAGTTTTTGCCCCATTCTGGTCCAATATATAGACCTCAGCTTTTGATACTGCCAAGGGATTTTGAGAAATAATTCGATTAGCAGAACTTGTAATCCGAATTTTATTTAATGCCACATCATCAGAAATATCGGCTTCAATAGTCATGTACGAAGTGGAATCTATTTGCTTGAAATCCATTATGGGATTGATACAAGCCCAAGAAATCATGCCAATGATGGTAGAAAAAAGTATATATCTAAATAAATGAGTAGGCATCTCTATAAAAATTTAAAATTGTACGTAAGAGAAATAAAAGGAGAGGCAAACACGCTAAGCTCATATGCTCTAAGGCCTGTTTTGGAGGATTTGAAAAACACTGAATATGGATTCTCTCTGCCATAAAGGTTGTAGACCGTGAAAACCCAACTACCTTCCCAGCGTTGACTTTTCATCGACGGATTATTAATGGTCCACGAAAAATCTAAGCGGTGGTAATCTCGAATGCGGTCATTGTTCCTCTCTTGGAATACTGGATATTTTTTAGCCCCGATTTCATACATTCCGGAAGGTGATGAAAATGGCCTACCCGTGTTGTAGGCAAAAGTAAATGAAAAACTATGGTGCGTAGTTGGCTGAACATTCAGCATCATATTGAAGGTATGAGGCTTATCATAATTGGTTGCAAACCAGTCTCCTCCATTGATGGATTGTACCTCAGGAAAATCACCGATCATTTGACTAAAGGCACGCGCGTAGGTGTAAGAAACCCAACCACTTACTTCACCTTTTTTCTTTTGAACCATTAATTCAACTCCATAAGCTTTGCTTTTTCCTGTCACCAACTGAGTTTCAATGTTCGGATTTAATTGCAAATTAGCTCCGGAAATAAAATCAAGGGTATTGCGGACATCTCGGTAATACGTCTCTAAAGATGCTTCATATACGTTCTCATTGTAGGTTTTAAATAAACCCAAAGAAAGAAAATCACTTTGTTGGGGCTTAATAAACTGATCCGCTGTTTTCCAACGAGAAGTAGGTAATGGAGTTGTGTTATTCGAAAGCAATTGGAAAAACTGCTGCATTCGATTATACCCAAATTTCATGGTTGTGTTTTCACCGATTGAATATTTCATGGTTAAACGTGGCTCAAATCCACCATAAGAAGACATAACCTCACCATCCGCATACGTCTTTTTACTAACAATGGAATTTAATGAAGGCATCCGATTAGGCATATATTCATTAAACGTTCCCGCACCAATTCGCCAATATTGTGAATACCGTAAACCATATTGAATGGTAAAGGTCTCGTTCATCTTAAACTCATCATCCGCAAAAATCGCGGCTTCCATCGACTGCTCATCCTGAATTTTAACGGTCGCCACTCGGGAAACAACACCAATATTCAAAGAACCTGGATCAATATCATATCGTGTAAACGTTGCACCAAAATTCATCTTATGCTTAGCATTCGGCTGAAAATCAAAGCTGGCTGATAGATTTTTGTATTTGATGAAACTATTTAAATCAATTGTATTTACCGTATCAGGGGCATAAGTCTTCGTCTTATACACGGTGCTCGCAGCACTTAACATCAAATTCAACTTCTCAGAAAAATAATGATTCCAGTGAATAGCGAAATTAGTATGACCATAATCAAACGAGGTACGTTTCGCAATTACATTTTCAATACTGAACAATGAATCCACGCGGTAATAATCCTGACTTAAATAACTTGAAAAGGAAATGGTGTTTTTTGTATTGGGTCTGTAAAAAACTTTGGTCGCCACATCAGAGAAATTAGCCCGAATGTTTTTCAAATAATCAGGTGCAAACCACTTAAACATAAAATCATTTATAGACAAGCGACCGGCTACCATAACCGATAACTTCTCCTTAATAACAGGTATTTCAGCCAGTAGTCGGTTAGAGACTAATCCGATACCCCCTTGCATTTTGAATTTATCCGTATTAGGCTCAATCATCTTGATATCTAAAACAGAAGCCGAACGGCCACCAAAACGAGTGGGAATACCACCCTTATACAATTCTAAATCTCGAATCGCATCAGAAGCAAAAACAGAAAATAATCCAAACATATGTGTCGGATTAAAAATGGGCGTATCGTCAATGTAAATTAGATTTTGATCTACATTACTTCCTCGAATATTAAGACCATTAGCCCCCTCACCCACCGAAGAAACACCAGGCAACGTTTGTAAACTTCGAATAACATCCACCTCACCCATCATGGTAGGCAATTTTTTAATTCCTTTTAAACTTAACACGGTCACACCTAAAGAAGGAGTCTGAATATCGCGTTTGGTCGATGCACTAGAAACAATAACTTCTTCCAATTGCTTTGTTACGTCGTTCAATTGAACATTTAATTCAAAATCAGCTTTCAGATAAAATTTAGTCCTGTAGGGATTATAACCAACATGGCCAACTTTCAATACATATTCACCAAAGGGAAGATATAATCGATAGCGACCTGCAGAGTCAGTAGAAACACCCGATTTTTTAAAATCAACAGAAATATCAGCACCGCGTAAGGGTTCTCCAGTTTGAGCGTCTAAGACACGGCCATAAATAGAGGGCAATGTAGTGGTTTGTGCGATTGAAAATTGGCTTCCGGCAATTAATAAAAGGATGGGAAGTACTCTTAGTAAGAGTTTATTCATAAAAAAAGAAGTAGATAAAACTAAAATTACGAAAATTCCACAATAGAATTTACTTTAATAGCGACCAAACGGAGGATATTGCGACGAAAAATAAAGCAATGGGTGTCAAAACTTTCCAAGACAAGTACATAAGTTGGTCTACACGCAACCTAGGAAGCGTCCAACGAATCCACATTTGTAAAGCGATCAACATATACGACTTAAGCATGAGCCAGAAAAAACCTAAGGCAGTACCGACAACCGTTCCAGGAGTTCCATTAGTCCAATCCGCTAATGCAAAACGACCGATATTGGGAAAAGGCGAATACCAAGCACCCCAAAAAAGGATCACACCTAATATGCTTACTAAGAGCATAATACCATATTCAGATAAAAATAATAATGCCCATCGCATCCCTGAATATTCGGTATGAAAACCGCCGACCAATTCCGACTCAGCTTCTGGAATATCAAAAGGTGCCCGATTAGCTTCTGCCAAACTGGCAATAAAAAATACGATGAATAGCAAAAACATAAAAGGCATTCGGACTACATTCCATGTCAAAATCCCTCCTATACTTCCCACTTCAATTCCTGTATATTTAATACCAAATAAATATTGTTCCCCTTCTGCAAAAATACCTTGTTGGCCCGCAATCTCCTGCAAATTCAAACTAGAAGACAAAATGACTACAGATAAAATCGATAAACCTAACGGAATTTCATAGGAAACGAGTTGGGCCGCCGAACGTATCGCACCTAACAGCGAATATTTATTATTGGATGTCCAGCCGGCCAGCAATATTCCAAGGGTATCCAATGAAATAATCCCCATTAGGAGCATTAAACCCATTTCTGTCTGGCTACCTTGAAGCCAAATTCCTGAGCTTAAGGGAATGACTGAAAAAGCGCCAAAAATTGACAAAAATATAATCCAGGGTGCCGTGAGAAAAAGTTTTCTTTGGGCGGCAAAAGGAACGATATCCTCCTTTTGTAAAAGCTTTAGTAAGTCGGCAAAAACTTGCAATAGACCCCACTTACCAACTTCCATTGGTCCCAAACGGTCTTGCATAAATGCTGACAATTTACGCTCCACATATACGCCGACCACCACATTCAGGGTGATTAAAACAAGGCAAATAAGGAGAGCGATCCACATTATAGTTTATTTAGAGCTTGCGTGATATCTTCAATTAAATCATCAATATGCTCCAGGCCCACCGAAATACGAACCAAACCATCAGTAATGCCCACTTCAGCCTTGTCCTCAATGGACAATTTCGAATGGGTCGTTGAACCCGGATGTGTCATAATCGTCCTAGAATCCCCTAAATTGGATGAAATCGTGATAAATTTCAACTGTTTCGAAAAGGCATTGACCTTCTCAAATCCACCTTTTATATCGATGGTAATAATACCGCCACCATATTTCATTTGCTTTTTGGCCAACTCATACTGAGGATGCGCAGGAAGAAAAGGATAATTAACTGCATTGAGCGCTTTGTGACCGTCTAAAGCTAAGGCTAAAGCCATCGCGTTTTCAGAATGCTTTTGCATCCTTAAATCAAGCAGTTCTAAACTTTTTGATAAAATCCAAGCATTAAAAGGCGACAAAGAGGGACCCGTGTGTCGAGCAAAAAACCGAATTTCCTGAATCAATTCTTTTTTTCCACAAATAATCCCACCTAACACCCGCCCTTGTCCGTCGATAAATTTAGTTGCCGAATGAATGACTAAATCAGCTCCCATATCTAATGGAGTTTGTAAAATAGGAGTCGCGAAACAATTGTCGACCGCCAAAACAATGTCCTTCCCAGCTTTCAAATCACTCAGCGCTTGTATATCGATAAGCTCTAAGCCTGGATTTGAGGGACTCTCACAAAACATGAATTTTGTGTTAGGTTTAATCGCATTTTTCCAAGCATCTAAATCACTCCCAGAAACAAAAGTGCATTCGATGCCCCACTTCGCAGTGATTTTAGTTAGTATTTGAATCGCTGAGCCAAACAAAGCTTTGGAAGCGATAATATGGTCTCCAGAATTCAACAAACCAGCCATCGATGCAAATATGGCTGCCATTCCCGTTGAGAATGCAATTCCATCCTCCGCATTCTCCAATACACACATTTTAGAAACAAATTCATCCACATTGGGATTCATGAATCGAGAGTAAATGTTTCCCTCTTGCTCATCCGCAAAAACGGCTTTACTCTGCTCAGCATCTTCAAACGTAAAACTTGACGTCAAATAAAGAGGTACAGAATGTTCGCGATTTTGGGACTTAGGGGATTGGATTCGGATCGACTGAGTCTGTTTTTTCATAAATTTCAATAAATAATCTACAAAAATAATAGATTAACATTAAAAAACTTCCTTTAAAATAATCTATTTATAGATAAAAATTTGAGTAAAAAAATATTGGTTATATCTTTATAAGAAATAGAAATATACCTTTAAATACCAATGATGAAAAAAACAATTTACTCGATGCTTGTGGCGGTGATGCTTTTGCCAACTGCCTTGCAAGCCCAAAAATGGACTAATCTTTTTGACGGAAAAACGTTTACGGGTTGGAAACAATTAAATGGCCAAGCGAAATACGAAATTAAAAATGGAGTTATTATCGGCACAACCGTAGCAAACACACCAAATTCTTTCATGGCTACCGAAAAAACGTACGGTGATTTCATCCTTGAATTAGAATTAAAAGTGGATAACTCCATGAATTCAGGTATTCAAATCCGTAGTTTATCCAAACCAGAAGTTAATAATGGTCGCGTTCATGGCTACCAAGTAGAAATAGATCCCTCGGATCGCGGTTGGTCAGGCGGAATCTACGACGAAGCGCGTAGAGGCTGGTTATACCAAAACGAAATGAATCCTGCCGCTAAAAAAGCATTCAAACGTGACGCTTGGAACAAATATCGCATCGAGGCGATTGGTAGTGTGATTCGTACTTGGATTAATGATGTGCCTGTGGCCAATTTGATCGACGACATGACTCCAGAGGGATTTATCGCCCTTCAAGTACATGCGATAGGAAAAGAAGCAACGGCTGGAAAACAAGTAATGTGGAAAAACGTTCGTATTCAAACGGGTAAGGACATGCAACCACGCCCAGCGGATGGAGTTACTCCCGTAGAAAATTACACATTGAACACGCTTTCAGATCAGGAAAAATCTTTAGGATTTAAACTTTTATTTAACGGTAAAGATTTAACTGGATTTAGATCTGCATTCAAAACCACTGCTCCTCCTAAAGTTTGGACAGTAGAGGAAGGACAATTACATGTCAATTCTTCAGGTGGAAAAGAATCTGGTAATGGTGGAGATATATTGACCAACGAAAAATTCGGGGCTTTTGAATTAGTTTTTGATTTCAAACTAACTGAAGGAGCTAATTCAGGAGTTAAATATTTTGTAAACGAAACATACGCTTCTGGCATGTCGGCAATCGGCTTAGAATACCAAGTATTAGATGACGAAAAACATCCAGATGCAAAATTAGGAACTGTTGGAAACCGTACCTTAGCCAGTTTATACGACATCATTCCGTCCAATAAAAACGACAAACGTTTTCAAAAGAAAATTGGCGAGTGGAATCAAGGGCGTATCATCGTTTACCCTAACAACCTAGTTCAACACTGGTTAAATGGATTTAAGGTATTAGAATACGAGAGAAATAGCAATATTTATAAAGTATTAGTGGCGCATAGCAAGCATGCAAAATGGGATGGTTACGGTGCTCAAGCGGCTGGTCCAATCTTGTTTCAAGAGCACGGAGATTCCGTTTTTTACAAAAACATAAAAATTAGAGAGCTTAAATAAAATTATAAACCTATTACCATGGAAAGAAGAGAATTTATTCAAAAAGGTACTTTAGCTTCGCTAGGTACTTTTGCCTTTAGCCCAAAATCTTATAGCAAGATTTTAGGAGCCAATGACCGGGTGCGCGTGGCTGCAGTTGGTTTTTCAGATCGTCACAGATCTTCACACGTAGGCCCATTTAAAACTTTATCGAAAGAGATGAATTTTGAAATGGTAGGACTTTCGGATCTTTGGAATCGCCGTAGAGAAGAAGGGGCAGCTTATTACCAAAGTCAATTGGGGTCTAAAGTGACCACGTATCGCAATAATGATGAGCTTTATGCTTCAAAAGGTATTGATGCTGTATTTATTTCAACAGCCGATTTCCAACATGCAATTCACTTAATAGAAGCTGTAAAAGCAGGTTGTGATGCCTATTGCGAGAAGCCTTTGGCAGAAACCATGGAAGATAACCGTGCCGTTTTAAAGGCCGTAAAAGAATCGAACAAAATTGTACAAATAGGTTCTCAACGTCGTTCAGGAACAAACTATTTTGCTGCAGAAGATTTTATCAAATCAGGTAAATTCGGTGATATCAAAATGGTGGAATTGCTTTGGAATGTAAACCAACCAGGAAGATGGAGACGTCCAGCGTTAACTAAAGTTTTAAAGGAATCCGATATTGATTGGAATCGTTTCTTGCTTAATCGTCCTAAAGATACTTTTGATCCTCGTAAATACTTAGAATATCGCTTATTCTGGCCATATTCATCTGGCATTTCAGGCCAGTGGATGTCGCATCAAATTGATACTGTACACTGGTTCTCTGGTTTAACACATCCTCGTTCTGCCGTTTCTAACGGAGGTATTTACCAATGGAATGATGGTCGTGTAAATGCAGATACGCAAACAACTGTATTTGATTACGGCCCTTCAGATGATAAAACAAAAGGATTCCAAGTTCAATTTACTTCTCGCTTCTCTAATGGAGCTGGCGGAACGAAAGAAATCTATTATTCAAATGCAGGTGAATTAAATCTAGATACAAACACGATTTCGCCTAACGGTGGACTTCGCGAAAGAGATGCAAAGGAAATGGGTATGCAAGCCAACCTATTACCTAGCATGAAATTAGGTGAAGCTATTGTAGTTGAGACAAGTGCTAACACGGGTGGAGACCAATTAACATTCAACCACATTAAAAACTGGATGGAATGTGTTCGTTCTCGCAAGACTCCAAACGCGCCGATCGAAGCTGGATATCAACATTCTATTGCAACCATTATGTCAAATGCGGCATATCGCACGGGTCAACGAGTGACTTTCGATGAGAAAACGCAGGAGGTTATGGCTGGAAATAAAGTGTTTAAATATTAATTTAAATACAAATTAATAACTTGAAGAGACGCGAAATATCGCGTCTCTTTTTTTTAGCAAAGGCAGCCTTTTTTCCAATAGACAATTTCCAAATTGCCACATATTTATTATAACTTGCAACAAATTCGAATAAAAAGCATATGGCCATCATTCCGACTCAAACTAAGAAAGATCTTTATACGCACATAGCGATCATTATTTCCTTATTTTTAGTCTTGTTTTTCGGCTTCTTCTTTGTCTATTTACCTTGGAGTACACACCACGGCGAAACGATTAAAGTTCCTAATCTAAAAGGAATGAGTGTTGAAAAAATGGAAGAGTTGATTAGCCAAAACGATTTGGAATATGAAATTTCGGATTGCACTTTCACCGCAGACAAACCTCCATTAACGATTTTATCTCAATACCCGATGCCAAATTCATTGGTTAAATCAGGCAGAAAAATATACATTACCATCAATTCTGAAACTCCACCTACGATCAAATTACCTACGTTAGTCGGCTTGTCCGTGCGAAGCGCAGAACAACAACTTTTTATCTTAGGTTTAAGAAAAGGAATCGTACATGAAGTAAATGACCCTAGAATTAAAGAAGTGATTGAAGTTCAAGCATTTGGCCGAAAAATCGAGGCGGGAGCAAGCATACCAAAAGGCACTGCTGTCGACTTATTTATAGGTAATGGAACAGCCAATGTAGAAATGGAATTGCCTGATTTAGTGGGCAAGCCGATGGACGAAGTCAATATCATATTAGCAGGAATGAATTTGAAAATAGGAAAAGTAACCTATGAAGCCAATAGCGAATTCCCTGCTGGAACTGTATTTAAACAAAGTTGCGCCACATGCACTGGAACAAGCATCCACCCAGGAGATGCGATAGATGTTTGGGTTGTAGGCGGAGAAAACCAATAAATCATGGAAGATATTCAAATAGAAGAACTTAAAAGCCGATTAGATCAAGGCGAAAACTTACACATCATTGACGTGAGAGAAGAGTATGAATTTGACGAATTCAATATTGGAGCTTTATTAATTCCATTAGGTGAATTGCCGGATCGATTAGATGAAATTGAGGCTTGGAAAAACGAAGAAGTAATTGTTCATTGTAGATCTGGTGCACGTTCAGGTCGCGCAAAGGAGTATTTATTATCGGAAGGATTTACTAATACACGAAATTTAATTGGCGGCATGATCGCTTGGCAATCAGCCGGATATTAACATGAATAGTATTTCAGCCCAAGCATTCAAAGAAAACTTGGATGCCATTGCGGTGTTAGATATCAGAACGCAAAGAGAATGGGATGATTTTAATGTAGGGGGAATTCATATTCCCCTGGATGATTTACTCGCACGAATCAACGAAATTTCTCCAGAAAATAGCTATACAGTAATTTGTTATAATGGTACGCAAAGTCATATTGCGTGCCAACTTTTAACTGCAAAAGGTTTCAAAAACTGTCAAAATTTAGCAGGGGGATTAGAAGCGTTTTTATCGCTCTAGGTCTTTTAAAATACGATCTTTTGCCTGGTCAGGGTGTAACCATACATATTCATCTTGATGCCTAAACCAGGTCAATTGCTTTTTAGCGTAATGTCGGCTATTTCGTTTCAATAACCTCACTAATTCAGCTTCATCATATTCATGACGCAAATAACCATATACTTCCTTGTAGCCTAAGGTTTTGAGTGCATAATTGGTTTGGAAATCAGCGTATTTTTTGGCTTCGTCAACAAGCCCATCGGTAAGCATCGAATCCATCCGGGCATCGATTCGTTGGTATAATTCTTCTCTAGGTCGATCTAAACAGTATTTTAAAATCTTAAAAGGACGAATATCCGATTTGCTTTTCCTGAATTCCGAATAGGTTTTGGAGGTTGAAATACATACTTCCAACGCACGCACGACACGCTGCGGATTTTTTGAATCTACTTGGGCTGCATACTCAGGATCCTTGGTCTTAAGCTCATCTAATAAAACGCCTAAGCCTTCCTCTTTCAATCTGGACATGAGAGAATTCCTTAATTCCATGTCGATATCGGGCATTTCATCCAAGCCATCCACCAATGCTTTTAGGTAAAGTCCTGATCCTCCCGTGGCAATCACAAAATCATGTTTTTCAAACAAGGATGTTAAACGCAACAAAGCGTCGCGTTCAAAATCACCTGGTGAAAAATAATCATGAATGGAATGGGAATCAATGAAATGATGTGTGACTCCACCTTGTTCTTTCAAACTAGGCTTCGCGGTACCAATCGATAATTCTTTGTAAAATTGACGTGAGTCGGCACTAATGATTTCAGTTTTCAATTCCTGGGCTAATTGGACGCAAAGATCTGTTTTGCCTACCGCAGTAGGACCTACTATGACCAAAAGCGTTTTATTCCCCCACTCCATTGAACTTAATAATTATTACTCTTCCCGTACCACTTTTTACCCCCTTTGGCTTTATCAAACGACCTAGGCGATGCGGCAGGAGTTGAATTGCTTGGTTTGAAATCGGAAGAAGATCGCTGTCCACCTCCACTGCGTCCTTGAGGTGTTTTTGCAGCCTTCTCTACTTTAAATATTTTCATGGGATATAAATGATCCTCGATGATGGGCACTTTTTTACCAATCAATTTTTCAATATCCCTTAAGTATTCTTTTTCTTCAATGTCACAGAATGAAATGGCGGTTCCTTTGGCACCTGCGCGACCCGTCCGACCAATTCGATGCACATAGGTTTCTGCAATGTTTGATAACTCAAAATTAATCACGTATTCTAATTCATCTACATCGATTCCCCTGGCTGCAATATCAGTAGCCACTAAAACGCGGGTCGTTTGTGCCTTAAAATTCTTTAATGCTGTTTGCCTAGCATTTTGAGACTTATTTCCATGAATAGCCTCAGCTTTAATGCTTTTGGCTAATAAGACCTTGACAACTTTGTCCGCCCCATGCTTGGTTCTTGTAAACACCAATGCCGTTTTAATGCTTTCATCTTGTAAAATAGTCAGCAATAATGCATTTTTATTTCCTTTGTCCACAAAATAGACCGATTGATTAATGATATCAACCGTCGATGAAACGGGAGTTACGGAAACTTCGGCAGGATTATGCAAAATTGTACTGGCCAATTTTACAATTTCAGGAGGCATGGTGGCCGAGAAAAATAAGGATTGGCGCTTACGCGGTAAAACGGCTAATAACTTTTTTACATCATGGATAAAACCCATGTCAAGCATTCGATCGGCCTCGTCAAGGACAAAATATTCCACATCGTTTAAGCTCAAATGCTTTTGGTTCATCAGGTCTAATAATCGGCCCGGAGTTGCGATAACCACATCTACCCCATTTCGTAAGGCTGAAACTTGGGGACTTTGACCTACACCTCCAAAAATAACGGTGCACTTTAAATTGGTATGTCGGGCATAGGCATTAAAGCTTTCGCCGATTTGAATTGCAAGCTCTCGTGTAGGGGTAACAATTAAACCCTTTACCGTTCTGCGGACTCCTTGAGGTCTATTTGACAATAATCTTTGTATGATCGGCAAAGTAAATGCGGCTGTCTTTCCAGTTCCTGTTTGTGCGCAGCCCAATAAATCTGCTCCTTTAAGAACAATGGGGATGGCTTGTGCCTGGATGGGTGTGGGTATATTATATCCCTCTTCTTTGAGCGCCCGTAAAATTGGCTCAATGAGGCTTAATGATTCAAAAGTCATAAATTTTATAAGAATGTGTGCTATGAGAAATAAAACATCATCCTCATAATTTTCACAAAGATAGCGCTTTAATTTTTGCTAATCGAATACGTGTGATTTAAGCACGACGAAACACAGGCCTGCAAAGGCTAATTACTCGTAGGAAATAAATGTAACTTGTTAATAATCTCATGCAATTCTTGTGGCTTTTGAGTGCCGATTAACAACCTAGCCCCATCCTTAAAAACCAATTGCAAGCCTTGATTTCCACTGACATTATAGACCCTACCGGCACCTCCAAGACCATATTTGATCCCCCACCCCCCGTATTCACCCAAAGGACTATACGTTCTAATGTAACATTCATCCAGCTGATCCCAAGCAATAAAAATTTCCTTTAAATGAAAGGGGATAAATCGCACATAGATTCCATTCACCTCAACTCTAGTTTTGAGAGCTAAGGAATAAAATAAGCCAGGAATGATAAAAACAGGAATTAATCTACTGAAGTAAGTCCAATTAAAAAGTGATTCACCCATTTGAATCGTTTCCATATTAGCATAAACGGAAACACACATAACGCCCAATATGATTGCCCATATCCACCATTGGTTAAACCGCTGGCTTTCTTCAAAAAGTATTTGATCCTTTTTCATGTATAAAAAATGGGTTATTCAGCAAAGAGCTAAATAACCCATCCTATTTCTAAAGATTGATTACCAAAAATACGTATAGACTAAAGTTAAAAACAAACAAATCACTACGGTACCAAAAATGAAGGTTGGCGACAACTTGAACATTTTTGCATCGATCTCCAATCCTTGTGGATTATTTTTGCTTTCAGGATCTGATAACGTAATCACCACCATTGAAACCACACAGAATATAAAAACCCAGCCCATGCGATCCATAAACGGAATCATCATCGTTCCTGTTTCATCAGCAAAAGCGGTGTAAAACATCGTGTCATTTAATCCGGTCCATGTTGGAATAAATTTGGTGATGATTGAAAAAGTTACCCCGCCTAAAAGTGCAAATAAAGCGGCCTTTGAAGTCGTTCTCTTCCAAAAGAAACCCATGGTAAATAATGCGAAAATACCCGGAGATACATACCCAGTATACTCTTGGATAAACTCAAAACCACCTTTTTTATCGATACCCATGAGTGGCGCAATGACCACAGCAGCAATCATAGATGCAACTACGGCAATCCGACCTATACGAACTAAGGTTTTCTCATCTGCAGCTGGATTCAAATATTTCTTATAAATATCCAAGGTAAAAATGGTAGAAATGGAATTCGCTTTTCCAGCCATTGAAGCAACCACCGCTGCAGTTAAAGCGGCAAATGACAAACCTTTAAGTCCCGTAGGCAATAAATTCAATAACACAGGATACGCACTATCTTGGTTTAAAACCCCATCCTTCAACATTTCTGTTTGGAACATGCCATCCTTGTATAATAAATAGGCAGCGATACCAGGCAAAACCACGATGATAGGCATCATCAATTTTAAAAATGCCGCAAATAAAATACCATTGCGAGCCGTATTTAAATCAGCACCCAAAGCTCTTTGCGTAATGTATTGATTACATCCCCAGTAATTAAGATTAATAATCCACATACCCCCAACCAATACCGCTAAACCTGGTAAACTAGGATAATTAGGATTCAATAATTTGCCATCAGGACCTAAATCTTTATTTAATATCATATGAAAATGCTCGGGAGCTTTGTTCAACAAATGGCTAATTCCGTCAAATACCCCTGAGCCACCAAAGCGATCTGTCACCATGGTCAAGGCCAAATAAGATGTGGCTAAACCCCCTAAAACCAAGAAAAACACTTGGATTACATCGGTATAACCAATCACCTTCATACCCCCTAAAGTGATAATAATCGCAAAAACCGACATACCAATCATACAAATGGTGACGTCAATTCCCGAAATAGTCGTAATGGCCAAAGCACCCAAATATAAAATAGATGTTAGGTTAACCGCAATATAAAGCATCAACCAAAAAATAGCCATAATTAAACTCACAGAAGGACTATATCGCTGCGACAAGAACTGAGGCATCGTAAAAATCTTATTTTTCAAATAAATAGGCATAAAGAAAATAGCCACAATCAATAAGGTAGCAGCGGCCATCCACTCATATGTAGCGATCGCTAAACCTAGTCGGAAACCATTTCCCGACATACCAATAAACTGTTCAGCTGAAATATTAGAGGCAATCAATGAAGCTCCAATCGCCCACCAAGTCAATGAACCCTCGGCCAAGAAAAAATCATTTGAAGTTGTAATTAACGCTTGTTTCCGTTGATAAATCCAATATCCATAGCCTGCCACCACAACGAAATAAAATAAAAATACGAGGTAATCTAATGTTTGTAAACCTTGGGATTGCATAAATTTTTTGGTTAAGTTAAGTAGTCTTGTAAATGCTAATTTAGAGGAATAGTCACTAAAATAAAAGTTTTATGAATTTTTATAGAGTAAATGATATTTAATCAATGAGCTCAGGTTTGACTAAAACGACTTCTTCCTCTCGGTCGACGATCATTTGGCCCGCCAACAAATCTTTCGTTTTTCGCACATATTTTTTAGGAGTAACGATGACCGGGCATAAAGAGTCCGATTGCCTTTTTGAAAAATAAGCAGCTAATCCTGCGGCTTTTTCAACAACATATTTGGGAACTACTTTTTGGTTAGGATTTCGAATGATGACATGAGACCCTGCCACATCACGTGCATGAAGCCAAAGGTCAAACTTTTTCGCATATTTAAGCGTCAACAAATCATTGTTTTTAGCACTTTTGCCTACCCAAATAACCCAACCATCCACTTCAAATTGTTTGAAAGGAATTTCATTTCCTTCTATCTCTGGCTTTTTTGCTTGCGTCAATATAGACATAAAAGATTTTAACGCTTTTCGGGTTTCAGTTTGCTCAACAGATGAAATTTGTTCCTGAATGCGGATAATTTCTTGGCATTTTTTGTCCACATTGGATTGCCAATAAGCCACTTCTTTGCTGTAATTTTTAGACTTTCGGTAATAGTTTTCAGCATTCTGAGCAGCGGAAAGCGTTGCATTTAATTTTATCTTAATGGGTTGATTTCGGTAAAAATCGTCTAAAATAACTTGAGAAATATTCGCTGGAATTGCGTGCAAATTAGCCATCAAAATATTGCCAATTTCCTCATATGGAACGGTTGAATCACGAAGAACTTTCTGCCGATGTAACTCATCCAAATAGTTTTGTGTTTTGGTTAATTTTCGATCTAAGGCAGCTAAAATCAAATTTTTCTCCTTTTTGAATTCACCAATAGAAAAATGAAAACTGTAAAGTTTATTTAACGCATCGATGGGATCGGTCGACTTATACAAGAACTCATCTACAGGAAATAAGGTCAAATAAACCCCCTTTTCAGATTCGGCAATAAAAAATACTTGTTGGTCTAACACGTCAAGCATTTGCTCAATCAGTCGCCAGCGATCTTGTGCCTCTAGCGTCTCAAATCCATTCCGATGTAAATACGCTAAACCCTCTTTTCCCAAGGTGGGAAACAAAGAAGATACCTCACAATCGTTCTCTAAAAAAGATTGATAATCTTGCTTGATTTTGCGATTAATTTGTTCAAAATCAATCGATTGGTCATTTTTTAACCGACCTTGAAATTGAGATTGATAAGTAGAATCGCGAAATAAAATCAAGTTGGACCGATTGCCAAATAATTTAAATACCAAGACAAAATCGCCCAATAAATGAATGGAAAAAGCACGTTCATTCTCAAACATTTCCACTGCTTGTACTTCGGCCAACAATAATTCAGAAAACAAATCCACAGAATTTCGACCCGCCCGATGAAATTGATCTGGAAATTGGAGAATAGAAAATTGAGATCCTAATACACATTTGATCCAAAAGTCTTCCCCATTTTGCCGTTCAAAGCCCAATACTAATTCATCCTTTTCCTGCGAAAAACATTGTTTCAAACGGGCATACATTAACTTTTGCCTTAATTGAACCACCAATTTTTGCAGAAAAAAATAATTATTATGCATGTAATGATTAATTTAGGACTATGATCGATCCTCCTAATTCCTATTTATCAATCAAACAGGCCTCGGACGGAATTTACAAAGATAAAGGAAGTAAGTTCATCGCTAAGGCCTTTCCCGTGAAAGATTTAGAAGAAATAAAAAATATTGTCGGTCTATTAAAATCGGAACATCCTAAAGCAAGGCATGTCTGTTATGCGTATCGTTTGGGTTTTACACCGGAGGAAACGAGGTCAAATGACGATGGAGAACCTGCGGGAAGTGCGGGAAAACCTATTCAAAATAGCCTATTTTCGGCCAACTTACATTTTGTATTAGTGGCTGTTGTTCGATACTTCGGGGGAACTTTATTGGGAGTTCCAGGATTAATTCAAGCGTATAAAGAAGCTAGTATAGATGCGCTAAAACAGGCTGAAATAGTAACCATAGAGCCTGAAATTGATCAACAAATAAATATTAATTACGAACAATTAAATGAGTTCATGAAAATAAGCAAGAAACTTCCCATTAAAATTGTTCATGCAAAGATCGACAACCTTTGTATATTTGACATTTCATATCCTAAACGAGTCCAACAAGAGGTTGGCATAGCTCTAGAAATATTAAAAATTTAACTGTATGAATTATTTTAAAATCTATTTAACCCCTCAAGGAATTCAAATTCAAGATCAAGAAGGGAAATGTGTTCAAGCGAAAGAAGCTAATTGGGATTTATTTATTAATCAAAAGAACCTTTTTGAGGTATGTAAATCAGAAATGAGAAGCTCAGATCAAGCGATTTCACAAATCTCTAATCCTAAATGTCCGATTGACCAACAAGAAATTTGGGCAGCTGGTGTTACTTATTTACGCAGTAAAGTGGCCCGAATGGAAGAATCTAAAGAATCTGGAGGAGATACATTTTATGATAAGGTATATTCAGCAGAAAGACCTGAGATTTTCTACAAAGGCAATAAATTAAGATCTGTTGGCCCAAGTGGCAAAGTAAAAATCAGAAAAGATTCTCAATGGAATGTACCGGAACCTGAATTAACGCTTTTCATTAATTCACATGGTGAATTAGCAGGATATAGCATCGGGAACGATATGAGCTCTCGGGATATTGAGGGCGAAAATCCATTATATCTTCCTCAAGCAAAAGTATATGACGGAGCGGCAGGTTTGGGACCCTGCATTTTGGTTACAGACAAACCCTTAGCCCCAGAAACTGTCATCAATATGGAAATTTTCAGAGATGGAAATCAAGTATTTCAAGGGGATACACAAATTTCCCAAATGAAAAGAACTCACTCTGAATTAGTTCATTACTTAACCATGGAAATGAGTTTTCCCTACGGTACATTTTTAATGACGGGCACATGCATCGTTCCTGATCCTCCGTTTACCTTGCAATCGGGCGATGAAATTCTAATTACAATTGAACCCATTGGCACCCTAAAAAATATCGTTTTATAATGAGCATAACAGGAAAACAAATTATTGGATACGGATTATCCCAACAAGGTTCTCGGGAATTTCATGGATTAAACGCATCCACAGGAGAAGCGGTGGGACCTACCTTTTATGAAGCTACTACGGATGAAGTGGATTCAGCCTTAACATGGGCCAAATCAGCCTTCCCAAAATATAGAAAAATTTCCGACTTAGATCGAGCCCAATTTTTATTGGCCATTATCGACGAAATCAATGCCATAGGGGATGAATTAATCCAAACTGCTTGTGCAGAATCCGGTTTACCTGAAGCAAGAATCACGGGTGAAAGAGGTAGAACGACTGGTCAAATAAAAGCCTTCGCAGATTTTATTTCAAACGATCAATGGCGCAAAGAAATTCATGACCCTGCCCTACCAGACCGACAACCCTTAGCAAAACCCGATTTATTTCAAAAACAGATTCCATTAGGTCCTAGTGTGATTTTTGGGGCAAGCAATTTCCCATTAGCATTTTCCGTGGCCGGTGGAGATACCATGTCGGCCCTCGCCGCAGGTTGTCCTGTCGTTTTTAAAGCACATCCAGCTCACCCAAATACCTGTGAATTAATAGGCACTGCCATTCAAAAGGCTGCGCAAAAAACGCACATGCCTGAAGGCGTATTTTCAATGATTCATGCCACAAGCCATGAAATAGGTGGTTATTTAGTGACTCATCCCATCACGCAGGCTGTTGGTTTTACAGGATCATACCGAGGGGGTAAAGCATTATATGATTTAGCTGTTCGTAGACCCCAACCCATTCCCGTATATGCTGAAATGGGTAGCATCAATCCAGTCGTTTTACTTTCAGAAAAAATTAAAATTTCGGGAGAGGCATTGGCCGACGGACTAAGCCAGTCAGTATGCATGGGTGTAGGACAATTTTGTACCAATCCTGGCCTTTTAATCCTATTGAAATCGGATGAAGGTTTTCTTGATCTTTTAGCTAGCCGCTTAAACTCGATGCCTTTAGGTACCTTTTTGACGCAAGGGATCAAAGAAGCTTATGCCAATGGAACTAAATCATTAGCAAATCATACGGGTGTTCAGAAATTAACCCAAGCGGATTTACCCTCACCTGCCCTATTTAAAACAAGTGCAAAAGAAGCGATGATACATCCAGAGGTATTAGAAGAAGTATTTGGGCCAAGTACCTTAGCCATTGTCGCTGAAGATATGGAGGAAATGATTGCGTTTATTGATTCCTTACCAGGCCAATTGACCGCCACGGTCCAAGGCGAATTAAGTGAATTAAGTAAATCTCCCGATATAATAGAGGCATTGACACAAAAAGTAGGCCGAATATTATTGAATGGTTTTCCTACTGGTGTAGAAGTTTCCGGAGCAATGGTTCACGGAGGTCCTTTCCCTTCGACGACTGATTCAAGATCAACTTCCGTAGGAACGCAAGCAATTTATCGATTTACAAGACCCGTTTGTTTTCAGAACTTTTCGAGTGAATTGATTCCTTAATTTGACGATTTTGAAATTTGATTTTAAATTAAAAAGCCAGCTCTTTTGCTGGCTTTTTAATTTAAGGACAATGAACTCGGTCATTACCGAATACGAAATGATACCAAATTAAGCTAATTCAGGCGTCGCTATATTTTCAAATATTAGCTCTCCCGCCCCATCCAAATCCATCATCACAGCAGAATCTTTCTTGATTTTACCTGATAAAATTGCTTTGGACAATTCATTCAAAACCGCTCTTTGAAGCACTCGTTTCATAGGCCTTCCGCCATAATTAGGGTCATACCCATCCTTAGCTAATTTGGCTAAAGCCACCTCAGTAGCTTCCAGGGTAATATTTTGTTCGGCTAAACGCTTCTGAACTTCCTTAAATTGAATCGCTAAAATTTTCCTAGCATGTTCCTCTGTTAAAGGTTCAAATAATACGATTTCATCTACCCGATTCAAAAACTCAGGTCTCACTACTTGCCTCAATAAGGTCATCACTTCCTCCTTCGTTTCTTCTAAAATAATGGCATTATTCCAACCCTCCATCTGAGTCATTTTTTCTTGAATTAAATGACTACCAATATTAGACGTCATGATAATAATGGTATTTTTGAAATTAGCGGTCCGGCCTTTGTTATCGGTCAATCGGCCTTCATCCAATACCTGCAACAATATATTCCAAACATCAGGATGCGCCTTTTCAATTTCATCTAAAAGCACTACGGAATATGGTTTCCGTCGCACGGCTTCGGTCAACTGCCCCCCTTCATCGTAACCGACATATCCTGGAGGCGCCCCGATTAGACGAGAAACGGCATGACGTTCCTGATACTCCGACATATCAATTCGAACGATCGCATTTTCATCATTAAACAAATAAGCGGCTAATGACTTGGCTAATTCCGTTTTTCCCACTCCCGTAGTACCCAAGAAAATGAAGGAACCGATGGGTCTACGAGGATCTTGCAAACCAGCTCTAGATCGCCTAACGGCATCAGAAACCATTTCTATCGCTTGGTCTTGTCCAGCCACTCTTTTATGTAATTCGTCTTCTAAATGAAGTAACTTATCAATCTCCGTTTGCAACATTTTGTTGACCGGAATACCCGTCCACTTCGAAACTACTTCGGCGATATTTTCTGCTGTAACCTCTTCCTGAAGCATGGAATTAGCGCCCGCAGAATTAAGTTGGAGCTCTTTTAATTTAGCTTCAGACTCGACCAATCGGCCGTATCGAATTTCAGCTACTTTGCCATATTCACCCAATCGTTCTGCCTGATCCGCCTCTAATTTTAATTTATCAATCTTTTCTTTTTCAGCCCTCACGGAATCCAATACCGACTTTTCTGACTGCCATTTAGCTTTTAAAACATCTCGTTTCTCTGTCAAATCAGCCAAATCACGTGATAAAATGGTTTCCTTTTCTTTATTATTTTCTCTTCGTATCGCCTCACGCTCAATCTCTAATTGCATGATTTTTCGTTGAATATCATCTATTTCTTCAGGAACAGAATCTATTTCCAAACGCATCTTGGCAGAAGCCTCATCCATTAAATCGATTGCCTTATCAGGTAAAAAACGATCTGAAATATAGCGATTCGACAATTCAACTGCCGCAATCACGGCATCATCTTGAATACGAACTCCATGATGTAACTCATACTTATCTTTGATACCTCTCAAGATTGAAATGGCATCAGCCACGTCAGGCTCCTCAACCAAAACCGATTGAAAGCGGCGTTCTAAGGCCTTATCTTTCTCGATGTATTTTTGATATTCCTTTAAAGTCGTTGCACCAATCGCATGTAATTCACCTCTTGCTAATGCTGGCTTTAACAGATTAGCTGCATCCATAGCTCCTTCGCCACCACCACCAGCGCCTATCAACGTATGAATTTCGTCAATGAACAAAACAATTTCACCGTTAGAATCCGTCACTTCTTTAATGACAGCTTTTAAACGCTCCTCAAATTCACCTTTATATTTAGCCCCTGCTACCAGTAAACCCATGTCCAGTGACATAATAATTTTGGACTTTAAATTTTCAGGAACATCGCCTGAAACAATTCTTTGGGCCAACCCTTCGACAATAGCGGTTTTTACCTACTCCGGGTTCACCTAATAAAATCGGATTGTTCTTTGTTCGCCTAGATAATATCTGAAGTACACGTCGGATTTCATCATCCCGACCTATAACAGGGTCAATTTTCCCAGCTTTGGCTAATTCATTTAAATTTTTACCATATTTTTCTAAGGACTGGTACGTACCTTCTGCATGTGGATCATTCACTTTCTTATTTCCTCTAAGTTCTTTGATAGCACTTTTAAATTGATTTAAGTTGATGCCAAATGATTTTAACATATCGGCAATCACATCATTAGTTTCCAGCAAAGAGAGAAATAATAACTCAACGCTGACGTAAGTATCCCCAAACTCTTCTTTCAGTTTTTCAGCTTTTTGCAAGGCCAACTGCAATCCATTGCTTAAAAATGGATTGCCAGAAACTTTAGGATACTTTTCTAAAATAGGCCGCAGTTTTTCTTGGACCACCGCAGTAGATACACCTATTTTCTTTAACAAAAAAGAGGCCGTCTGCGTGTCATCCTGTAAAATAGATGAAAGCAGATGGCCTGTTTCAATGGCTTGTTGGCCATTTTTAGTCGCAATCTCCATTGCATTTTGAATCAAAATACCGGCTTGTGACGTGTAATTATTTGGATTCATCTTTTTAATAAATTTCGAATCCATTCATCAATTAAAAAACCACAACACCAAATCGGAAATAATGGCTAGATTTCCAATTAAATCAAAGAAATATCAGCCAAAATGTCCTGATTAAGCATTTATACTAAGGTTTTAATCGACCGAGCAACCAAGCACTCATTTTCTCACCTTGTTCAGGATATGTCCAATGCCCCGTATCAAGGGCTAAGTACAATTCTTTCGGAGCTGAGATAACATTGTAAGCCGCATACATGGAAGTTGGCGGACAAGTTTCATCATTGTACCCCCATGAATAATATCCAGGAACCTTCACTCGACGAGCAAAATTCACCACATCATAATACGATACGGTAGAAATTTTATCCTTTTTCTCATTCGTCGACCTATTTACCTTATCAAAATAATGTGGCCAACCACCTGCCCGGTCAAACAAATAACCTGTCACATCTGACAATGCTGGATAAAAAGCGCCTAAACTTTTAACTCGGGAATCTAAAGCTGTGGTAATAATGGATAAAGCTCCTCCTTGGCTTCCCCCTGTAACGGCTAAATTAGTGCCATCATATTGAGGTAAACTCGTCAAGAAATCATTCGCACGCACGCATCCTAAATACACTCGCTTGTAATAAAAACGATCCTTATCGTCCATATTATAATTAAAATAACCAGATAAAGGACCCGCTCCCAAATCGGTGTAAACCGTTGGGTTCATGTCCACCGGAACCCCATGAATACCAATTTGAAAAGTAATTACCCCTTTCTCTGCCGTGGCAATGTCACCACCGTAGGCGCGGACACCCGCACCTGGAACCTGTAATAAAGCAGGGTATTTTCCCTCTTTTTTAGGCACACACAAAATCCCATAAAGCCGAGAACCCAACCGATAATTTTGCAAATTAACATGGTATACATTCGTTTTCTCCGTACACCTTTCAGGCATCAAGGTCATCTTTGCGTCCATCGGTATCTTGGCCAAATCCTCTTTGGCTTTTTGCCAAAAATTATCAAAATCGGCAGGGTTTTCAACGGTCGGCTGAATGCTTCCAGGTGAAAATCCAGCCGTGGCAAGGTTGCGGTATTCCTTTCCGTCGACCTCAGCGATGGCAATGCAACGAAGAAATCCTGCTTTCGTCAGCGTACCTCCATCTATTTTTATGATGCCAGTAGCCGCTATCGTTGATTTCTTTTGAGAAGGATCCTGTTTCTCTGGCCCTATTTCATAGCGAACGGAAGCATTTGGAACAAGACTTCCATTTTTAGTTACCGTAATGGTAAAATTCACTTTCTCTCCAATACTGTAATTCCAATTCGCATGATCGGCGGCAACCGCCACCTTAATGATTTTTTCGGTAGGTTGGCCAAAAGCGGCAGATATTGCCAAGATCGACAATAATCCAATAAACTGAATACGTTTCAACATAATTTTAATAGGTTTAAAGGTTAACTATTTCAATTTCAAATTTATGCAATGCAGTTTTAAGCAAAATGATTTCTTCTTCAAAGTTTGAAAAATCACATAACTTGGCCTTAATCTCGATTTTCTCACAAATTACATGTACTTGAGAAGCACCCAAAGTACCCGAGTTTCCTTTTAAGGTATGTAACTCAGACTGAACACCCTGGCAATCATTCAATTTAAAAGCCATTTCAGCAGTTTCAATTTGTGCTTTGGCTTCAATCATAAATTCAGCCAACATCCCTTTTACAAAAGCCAAATCCCCTCCCATAGCCTCAGATAATGAATTTATGACATCTATATCCAAAACCAAAGATGTTTTGTTTTTTATGGATTTACCTGCTTTCTTCTTTTGATTTTTTGCTTTTTTCCCGGTAACCCATTGAGTTACCATCTCAATTAAAGATTGGGCACGGATGGGTTTAGCTAAATAATCATCCATGCCTACGGATAAAAACCGATCACGATCTTCTTTCATCGCATAAGCTGTCATGGCTATAATTGGGGGCAAATCACTAATATTCAAGTCTTTTAATTGCTTGGTTGTTTCCATTCCATCCATCTCAGGCATTTGAATATCCATCAAAACTAAGTCATACGTCACATCGGCCTGCAATTTCAGTATAGCCTCTTTTCCACTTGAAACTGAATCAACCTGACATCCCGACTTAACCAATATTTGACTCGCGACTTTTCGGTTAGTCGCATTATCGTCGACCAACAAAATAATGGGTCTTAACTCATTCAATTTCCCGCTAATTTCAAACGTCTTATCTTCCTTGTGTTCAATGGCAAAAGCACGATCCCCTATTTTTAAATTGATCGTAAACCAAAAAGTACTTCCCACGCCAACCGTCGATTCCACGCCAACATTCCCATCCATCAGTTTACAAATCTCACGAGAAATAGCCAATCCTAAGCCTGTTCCGCCATGAACTTTTGTTGTTGAATTATCAAGTTGCTGGAATGAATTAAACAATATTTTCAGATCAGCCTCACTAATACCTACTCCCGTATCAGAAACTTTGACATGTAAATCAAACCGATCGTCTATTTTATTTAGAACTGAAACCTCAATTTGAATATTTCCATTCTCTGTGAATTTGAGTGCATTGGAAGTCAAATTAGATAATACTTGCAACAATCGAGTTTCATCTACTTGTACACATTCGGGTATATCATTTGCCAATTCAAAGGATAATGTATTTCCTTTTTGCCTAGCAACTTGAGAAAACAAAGCCATTAGACGTTCAAAAACATCTCTCAAAATAATATCGCGAGGATGTAAAGCCATTTTTCCAGCTTCGATTTTTGCTAAATCTAGAATGTCATTTAAAATATTTAGAAGCGTGTCCGATGATTTTTTGATCGTTTGAACATAGTCCATTTGTTCCGTATCTAAGCTTGTATCACTCAGCATATCTACCATCCCTATCACTCCATTCATAGGCGTACGAATCTCATGACTCATATTCGCCAAAAACTGTTCCTTCACTTTAAGGGAATACTCCGCCTGTTCGCGAGCAAAAACTAATTCCCTTTGGTATTTTTTCAAATCAGTGATGTCACGAGCGATACCTGAAACTTCTTGAATGGAGCCTTGGGCCATAATTGGGTTTAAATAAACTTCAAGCCATTTTTCAACTCCCTCCTTCGTCTGTAACTCAAGCTCAAAATGTTGTTTTTTACCCCTAAAAGCTGCTTTGTATTTGTCTTCCAAAGGTCGGCGCTCTTCCGGCGGCAACAGTTTAAAACCCATGGTTTCAGTCGAAAAATTTAATTGAGGACTCATGTTGAGTTGTTCCTCCAATAACTCAGCATAATCATGGTTGAAACTCGTTAACATTAAACGCTTGTTGACCGACCACATTAAGTGAGAACTACCTTCAAAAATTGCACTTAAACGAGCTGTTTCGCGAGCCAAAGCCTCTTCAGCTTGCTTTCTAGCGATGGCAAGTGCTACTTGACCCGAGATAAAATCCAATAACTCAAGATCTCGATTTTCGTACTTGTTGACCCGCTCATACGATTTAACCCCAATAATACCAGTAACTCGATCACCGATTCGCAAAGGCACACAAAGCATTACTTTAGGTACAACTCCATATAAATAAATGACCTTTTCTTCGGCCAACTTATGAATTTCGTCATCATGCAAAATCAAAGGCTTATTGGCCATAATAGCGTATTCAGTTAAGCCATTGCCTAATTTTCGCTTCGTAAAATGAACTCTAGAATTGAAATATTCATCGACGTAATAAGGAAAATACAGAAAGCTTTTAGCCGGATCATATTGTGCAATAAAGAAATTCTTCACGTCAATTACCTCCCCTAACTGTTTGTGAATATTCACATACAGATCGTCCAGGTTCGTGGAATTAATCGCCACTTGGGCAATAGAAGAAAATAATTTATTGGCCCTTTCGGCCCGGACTTTAGCAGTTGAATTATGTAAAATACAACGATAGGCTGTTGGCACCCCCTTTTCAAACCGACATGTCACCGAGCCGCTGACATATAGTCGACGGCCATCTTTACGTCTAAAAACAGCTGTAAACTCTGTTAATTCTTCTCCTTTGCTAAGTTTCGTAAATTGATCTATTGTGATATGTGCAAACTCAGGGTGTAAAACATCCTGCAATTTCAAATCCTTTGCTTCCTCCTCTGAATACCCCATGGTTTCAAGCCAGGCCTTATTGACAAACAAAAACCGACCCGAAATACCCGTTATTTGAATCAAGTCGGTGGTATTATTAATCAAGTCTTGAAGCTGGGAATTCGATCTATTTAATGCCTCAGTCACCTTTTTCCGCTCCGTGACATCTTCGCCAATGATACTTAAAAAAGTATTTGAATCTGATTCACTGACGATGGTGGAAGAAACCTCCACCCATTTTACCGCACCCGTTTTAGTTATGTAATTTCGTTCTCTTTCTTCAAATAATCCACCAGAGGCAATCGCCTTATTAAATGACGTGCGACGCGCCTCACTTTCATCGGGAGGCAATAATGTAGAGAAAAAATCTTTTCCATTTAATTCCGATGGTTTGTAACCTAGAATTGTATGTGTAAAGGCGTTGGCATGGACAATGATACCGTCCGTTGACATAATAAGACCAAAAAGCTTTACGCCTTCTAATGTCCTTATCAAATTATCAGTGGAAGCCTGCTCCATGGGTAAATTTAAAATTTTGCTTAAATGTACAAAAAAGGGCTTAATTTTACTCAATAAACCCAGAAGCACACGTGCAAGTAAGAGCAAAGAAAAGTCTAGGACAGCATTTTTTAAAGGATTTGGACGCAGCTAAGCGAATAGTGGATGGGCTCCAACCTAATGGTGCCTATAACAAAGTGCTTGAAATTGGGCCAGGAATGGGGGTTTTGACACAGTTTTTGGTCAAAAAAACAGAATACCAAACTTCATTAATCGAGATAGATCAGGAATCCGTAGCCTACCTGAGAAAAAATTACCTTGAGTTTACTGGACCTAGATTGATCGACGGCGACTTTCTTAGGTATCCATTAGAAAATATTTTTGGGGAAGAAAAATTCGGGATTGTGGGCAATTTCCCCTACTTCATTTCCACTCAAATATTTTTCAGAGTCTTGGAATATAAAGATCAATGCGTCGAAATCGTAGGTATGCTACAAAAGGAAGTGGCTGTACGATTAGCCGCAAAACCAGGCAACAAGGATTATGGGATATTGAGCGTGCTACTCCAAGCCCATTACGACATCGAATATTTATTTAGCTTAGGACCTGAGGTGTTTACCCCTCCCCCAAAAGTCAATTCAGGCGTCATACGATTGGTTCGAAATTGGGATAAAAAACTAGAATGTGATCCCGCAAAATTTAAAGCTTTGGTCAAAATGGCTTTTAATCAAAGGAGGAAAACACTTAGAAATGCACTTAGATCTTTGCAATTACCTGATCATCCTCTTTTAACCAAAAGAGCGGAGCAATTAGGAGTAGCTGAATTCACCGAATTAACTGAATTGTGGAAAGCTCAGGGATATCCAGGGGCTTAATTCGGGATATCTTCCTTTCAAATTGCCTGATTTAAGTCAATATTTTATAAATTTGCAGTTCATTCATTTTCTTAACCTCAAATCATGGAAGTAGTAAACCCACAACACCTTCCGTTTGAACTCACTAAAGAGTATTTAGAAGAGGTTCGCTTGTTGATTCAAAATCAGGCGACGGATGAAATCATACAAAAAACAGACGAGCTTTTTCCGGCTGATATCACCAATATTTTAATTGAATTAACGGGAGAAGAAGCTAAATATATTGTACTCCTTTTAGATACCAAAATTGCTGCTGAGATTATCTCAACCATCGACGCGGACGATCGGAAAAAGTTTTTAAAAAATTTCAACTCAAACGAAATTGCCGAATACATCAACGTAATCGATTCAGATGATGCCGTTGATATTCTAAACGAACAACCTGTTCGTGTGAGAGAAGAGGTAATCGCGTTATTAAAAGACCGTGAACAAGCAAGATTCATTATTGACCTCATGCATTATGACGAGGATTGTGCCGGTGGATTAATGCAAAAGGAATTAATTAAAATTAATGTTAAGCAAACAGTTACCGAGTGTGTGGAGGAAATTCGCCGACAAGCCGAAGACGTGGAGAAAGTCTATTCCGTTTATGTCGTAGATGATGATGGAAAATTACTAGGAACCGTTTCTTTAAAGAAAATAATTTTAGCCAAGCGAGGATCTAAAATTCAAGATGTTTACGAAGACGATGAAATCGTGTCCGTTCAAACCTATGTGGCCGGGGAAGAAGTAGCCGACATTATGCAAAAATATGACCTGGAGGCGATACCAGTTATCAATATCCAAGGACGTCTTTTAGGCCGAATTACCATTGACGACGTAGTCGATTTTATTACCGAATCTGCCCAAGAAGACATTCAAGTCATGGCCGGAATCTCGGAGGACGTTGAAGAAGATGACTCCATTTGGCTTTTAGTTCGATCTCGGTTACCTTGGTTAATTGGCGGTATGGTCGGCAGTTTTTTTGCTGCAAAAATCATTGATCGATTTGATGACACTATTGCTCTTTTACCGGCAATTTCCGCATTTATCCCGCTGATTGGATCTACGGGTGGTAATGTGGGAATTCAATCTTCGTCCTTAATCGTTCAAAGTTTGGCAGATAAAAGTGGCCTTGACACGACGCTTTGGAAACGACTTCAAAAAGTTTTAGTCGTGGCCTTCATCAATGCCATCATAGCAGCCATTTTTGCTTTTGGATGTTCATTGTTAGTGGATTCAGGGGAAATAATGTTGTCCACCACCGTATCGATTTCACTATTTGCCGTGGTTATGCTCGCCTCATTAATGGGAACTATCACTCCATTAATTTTAAATCAATTGAAAATTAACCCTGCAGTGGCGAGTGGCCCCTTCATCACTACGACCAATGATATATTAGGTTATGGTGTTTATTTTATGATTGTCTATTTATTATTGTAGGGGATGATCGCGGTAGTCCAACGAGTTTCTGAGGCACAGCTTCATATCGACCAACAATTACATGCCTACATTGAGAAAGGTTTTGTGGTGCTTTTAGGCATTCATGAGACTGATACGATAGAAGAAGTCCAATATTTATCTGGTAAAATTGGTAGTCTTCGTATTTTTTCAGACGAGGAGGGTAAAATGAATTTGGACCTTTCTCAGGTTAAGGGAGAATTATTATTGGTCAGTCAATTTACTTTGATCGCATCAACCAAAAAAGGTAATCGGCCAAGTTTCATTGAGGCATCTCGGCCAGAAAAAGCCATTCCCTTATATGAAGAAATGATTAGACAATTGCAATTTAAACTGGGCAAAACAATTCAAACGGGAGTTTTTGGTGCGGACATGAAAATCTCATTGGTCAATGACGGACCAGTAACCATCATCATAGACTCAAAAAATCCTAACTAATGACCTTACAAGAATCACAAAAATTAGTCGATAAATGGATCAAAGAAGTGGGTGTTCGATATTTCAACGAACTCACCAACATGGCCATGCTGACGGAAGAGGTGGGAGAAGTGGCACGCATTATTGCCAGAAGATATGGGGAACAATCCGAAAAAGAGTCGGATAAAAACAAAGATTTAGGGGAAGAAATGGCAGATGTTTTGTTTGTGCTTATCTGTTTGGCCAACCAAACTGGTGTTGATTTACAAGAAGCACTCACCAAAAGTTTATTGAAAAAGACCAAAAGAGATAAGGAAAGACATCAGAATAACCCAAAACTAAAATCATGAAAATTTTAATTTTAGATGGATTCACCCTATTTCAAAAAGATTTAGATGCATCTATTTTTGAAAAATATGGTGAAATTATTTTTCGGGATCGTACTTCACATAATGAATTAAAAAGCGTCGACCATACCGTAGAAGTAATCATAACGAATAAATGCCCTATTAGCGCCGATGATTTAATTTTATTTCCAAACCTTAAATTGATTTTAGTTTCAGCCACCGGATTCAACATAGTGGATGTCCAGGCATGCAAGGGGAAAGGAATTCAAGTGTCTAATGTTCCTAATTATGGGACCTTTTCTGTAGCCCAACATGCCTTAGCGATGTTGCTGAATTATAGCAATCAAGTAGACTTGCATGAAAAATCGGTCAAAAGAGGTGAATGGAGCAAAAATCAAGATTGGTCATATACCCTAAGTCCCATTCGCGAGTGGCATGGTAAAACCTTGGGGATTATAGGCATGGGCAACATAGGTCAAGCATTTGCCAACATGGCTGAAAGTTTAGGCATGCAAGTTATTTATCACCACACAAAAGATTTAAAACTAGCCAATCGGAAGTTTGTCGGCATAAATGAATTAGCATCCACATCTGATGTAATTAGTTTACACTGTCCACTCACACCCAAGACGGACAAAATGATTCACCGCGAATTCCTTTCCCTCATGAAAAGTAGTTCTATTTTAATCAACACATCAAGAGGTGGTTTAATTCATTCGTTAGACCTAAAATCAGCTTTAATTTCAGGCCAAATTAGTGCAGCACTTTTGGATGTATTAGAGGTGGAACCACCGGCCGTTGGACATCCGCTCATTGGAATTCCAAATGCCATAATCACACCTCACATTGCTTGGATAAGCTTGGAAGCAAGAAAAAGAATTGTGACTTCCTTAGAAAATACGTTAAAATTATATTTAGAAGGAAAAATTGTCAATTGCGTAAACCCTTAGTTAGGAACTTGACTTTGCTGAATGCGGCTTCCTATTTTCTTACCTTCAGATTTTGAAGGAATATATGGGATAATAATGGATATTAAATCAAGCTTAGGATTTAGTTTTTGAATATCAAGATGCCTAATGTCGAACTCGACTTCCCCAGATATCAATTTATATGCCTCATCAGAAATACCTGGGTGTTCATTTGAAACATTAGAAAACACAGCCAAATGACTCAGAGTGGAATCACCGGTTAATTTTCCACCTTCCCAACTAACCACAGAGCCCCCATGGGACCAATTAAAACCTGAAATGGTAAAGTTTTTAGTATTAATCGTTTGAACTTCAGTCAATGTCATGCCCAAATAAAGGCCTGAATTTGTTTTCCAATTAGAACTTTCGCCTTTAATCGTCACATCGACGATGTTCGCATTCTGGAAATACACAAACGCTTGCTTAGTAGAATTAGGAAAAATAATGCTGCCTCTCAACGTATCATCACCAATCACCCAAGAGGTGTCATTGATGACATTTTCTTGCCCATATTTCAATTTTAATCCATCCAAAGTCTGGCAATCAAGCACTTCATTCAGACTACCCAACGATTGAATTTGCTTTTTTTCCTGTGAGCAGGATAGAGAAAATATGATAAAAAAAAGCAAGAATATCCTTTGAAACATATTTGATT
>CAIZMB010000048.1 GCA_903933935.1 uncultured Cytophagaceae bacterium | reverse complement strand
TCCATCAAACGCTTGATGTTTAATTGGACTTCAGACTTAAGCTGACCCTCCGTTTTAAACTCAGCGGCGATGATTGCACGGATAGCACTTGCTTCCGTATCATTCCACTCACCAGCCTTCTTATCATAAGAAACAGCTGCTTTCGTTAAGATCTTCTGAGCAGTACTGCGACCTATACCAAAAATATAAGTTAATGCAATCTCTCCTCTTTTTTTGTCGGGAATATCAACCCCTGCAATACGAGCCATATAGGTAATTAATTGTTGTGATTACTCATTTAATTTTATCCGAATTATCCTTGACGTTGCTTAAACTTAGGATTCTTCTTGTTTATTACATAAAGCTTGCCGTGTCTACGGATCACTTTACAATCTGCACTACGCTTTTTAATGGATGCTTTAACTTTCATTTTATTAAAATTTATGGGCCAAAACCCTCATTTACTTATATCGATAAACAATTCTTGCCTTACTCAAATCATAGGGCGACATTTCCAATTTAACCTTATCTCCAGGTAAAATCTTAATGTAGTGCATCCGCATTTTACCCGAAATATGGGCAATCACTTGATGCGTATTTTCTAATTCAACCCGAAACATCGCGTTCGAAAGAGCTTCCAAGATTATTCCATCTACTTCTATCGAAGATTGTTTGGCCATAGTTTTATTTTAAATATTCAACAATATTGTTGAGCTTTTAATTACTTCTTCTATATAGGAGAACGTAGTTAATATCAACGGTTCATCTTTACTTACCCCTATTGTATGTTCAAAATGAGCCGAAGGTTTACGATCCTGAGTTCGAATGGTCCAACCATCCTTATCTACTGAGATCTGGCGCTTTCCTAAATTGATCATCGGTTCAATGGCAATAACCATTCCCTCTTTCAATTTAGCTCCATCGCCTCTACGTCCATAATTAGGAACTTCAGGACTTTCGTGTAAGCTTTTACCCACACCATGACCCACTAGCTCCCGAACTACCCCATATCCAAATGACTCAGTATAGGATTGAACAGCATAAGCAACATCACCCACTCGCTTTCCATTTTGAGCTTGATTTAAACCCAAATACAAGGACTCTTTCGTCACTTGCAATAATTTTATCACTTCTGGTTTCACTTCCCCAATGCCATAGGTATAGGCGCTGTCGGCATGAAAACCATTTTTATACACCCCCGCATCTATGGATATAATATCCCCTTCCTTCAATATCAAATCACCAGGTAATCCATGCACCACCACATCGTTCACAGAAATGCATAATGAATATGCGTATTTCTTATTTCCAACCTGATAATTCAGGAAAGAAGGATGCGCTTTGTGGTCAGATATAAACGTATAAGCTATTTTATCTAGATCCAACGTGGTAATTCCAGGCCTAATTGCCTTCGCTACCTCCGCATGGCATCTCCCAAGAATATCGCCATTATCTTGAATAATGGCCATTTCATCAGAAGATTTTAAATAAATCATCTTAACGAGTAATCACCTCAGAACGCCCTTTTACGCGACCTGATTGCATTAAACCCTCGTACTTTCTCATCAACAAATAACTTTCAATTTGTTGCAACGTATCTAATACCACTCCTACTAAAATCAACAAAGATGTTCCACCAAAAAATGATGCAAATCCACGTGTAACCCCAAATAAATTGGCAACAGCAGGTAATATCGCAATAGCCGATAACATAAATGCCCCCGGCAATGTAATTCGATCTAAAATATTGGCAATAAAGCTAGACGTATCTTCACCTGGTTTAACACCCGGTACAAAACCACCACCACGCTTCATATCATCTGATATTTGAGTCGGGTTAATCGAGATCGCCGTATAAAAGAATGTAAATACAATAATTAATAAAGCAAATAAAGCATTATACTGCCAAGTAGTAAAATCCCCAAATGCCTGAGCTACTGAAGAAGCAAACTCGCTTTTTTCTGCAAAAGATTGTGCAACTAAACCCGGAATAAACATCAAGGCCTGTGCAAAAATAATCGGCATCACACCTGATGCATTTAATTTTAGAGGGATGTATTGACGTTCACCTCCTACAGACATTTTACTGCCAGCCACTTGCTTAGCATATTGAACAGGAATTCGACGAACGGCTTGAGTCACCATAATAGCTCCCATCACCACAAAAAACAAGGCTACAATTTCAATGACAAACATTAAAGCGCCTGACATTCCACGCGAACCTGCTTCTTGTAAAATAGAAGATGGGAAACGAGAAACGATACCGATCATAATTAGCATGGAAATACCATTCCCAATCCCCTTATCTGTAATTTTCTCTCCTAACCACATACATAACATGGTGCCTCCAATCAATATAGCCACTCCATATAATCTAAAAAACCATGGGTCAACCATAATCGCCTCACTTGGAATAGTAACTTGTAAATACGTAAATCCTTGAGCAGCAGTAACAAATATGGTTAAATAACGTGTGATCTGATTTAACTTCTTACGTCCAGATTCACCATCTTTCTGCATTTTTTGAAAATACGGAAGCGCAATAGTTAATAATTGAATGGCAATAGAAGCAGAAATGTAAGGCATGATACCTAATGCAAAAACGGATGCATTGCTTAAAGCTCCACCAGAAAACATATTCAATAAGCCGAAAAGCCCACCGTCACCTGCTTGAGTTAATTTTGTAGCATCTACACCAGGCAGAACCACATAAGAACCTAAACGGAAAAAGGCAATAAAAAGTAACGTATTAAGAATACGGCCTCTTAATTCCTCAATCGAAAAGATGTGCTTAAAAGTTGTTATTAACTTATTCATTCGTCTTGGATAGAAGATTAATCAACAATTGCTTTTCCCCCTGCAGCTTCAATGGCTGCAATGGCGGCTGAAGAAAATCCTTTTGCATGAATTTCTAATGCAGATGTTAATGCACCCCTGCTTAAGATTTTCACTAAATCAGATTTGGATACTAAACCGTTTGAATAAAGTGTTTCAAAATTAATCACCTTCAATCCAGCTGATTCAGCTAATGATTGAATCGTATCTAAATTGATCGCTTTGTACTCAACACGATTGATATTTTTAAAACCAAACTTAGGTACACGACGTTGAAGTGGCATTTGACCTCCTTCAAAACCACGTTTACGAGAATATCCAGAACGAGACTGCGCTCCTTTATGTCCACGTGCAGAAGTTCCACCTAATCCGGAACCCTGACCACGACCAACTCTTTTTCTTGTTTTTACTGAGCCTTCTGCAGGCTTTAGTGATGATAATTTCATTTTATTCTTGGCTTAGCGCTACTTATCAAAAAGTAACTCGCGTGTTAATTAAATATTTTCAACAACAATTAAGTGATTTACGGCACGAATCATTCCGGCAATGGCTGGATTTAATTCATGCTCAACACTTTTACGGATTTTACCTAATCCTAACGCTTGGATCGTACGTTTCTGTACTTCCGGACGCTTAATTGCGCTTTTAACTTGTGTAATTTTTACTTTAGACATTGTATGTTCTTTTTTTGAGGCTTGAAGCACTCGTATTATCCATTAAAAACTTTAGCTAAGGAAATTCCTCTTTGGAATGCAACACTGTGTGGCGCTCTCATTTTCACAAGTGCATCGATTGTTGCCTTGACCACGTTATGTGGATTCGAGCTTCCTTTAGATTTTGCAAGTACATCATGTACACCCGCGGATTCTAAAACAGCACGCATCGCACCACCTGCAATCAATCCAGTTCCTGGGGCCGCTGGCTTAATTAAGACAAAACCACCAGAAAATTTACCTAATTGCTCGTGAGGAACTGTATGTTTCAACAAAGGAATTTTAAACAAATTCTTTTTTGCATCTTCAATCCCTTTTGTAATCGCATCCGTTACCTCGTTTGCCTTACCTAATCCGTAACCTACAGTCCCGTTACCATCTCCTACTACAACGATAGCAGAAAAACTAAAACGACGACCCCCTTTTACCACTTTGGCAACACGGTTAATGGCTACAACTTTCTCCTTCAATTCTCCCTCGTTAACCTTAATTGGTTTTGCTTGTAATTGTGACATATCTCTTATTAAAATTGTAAGCCACCCTCGCGAGCACCTTCAGCTAATGATTTAATTCTACCATGATATAAATAACCGTTACGATCAAAAACTACTTTCGTAATTCCTGCAGCTTTTGCCTTCCCAGCAATCGCGATACCTACTGACTTAGCAGCTTCGATATTGTTATTTACCTTTCCTTTAACATGCGATGTTGCGGAAAACAAAGTCTTTCCAGCCAAATCATCTACAATTTGAGCATACACCGAAGTGTTTGAACGATACACAGTTAAGCGCGGACGCTCAGCTGATCCAGTTATTTTTGCACGAATTGCACGCTTAATGCGAATTCTACGTAAATCTTTTAATGTTGACATTTTTTACCTGTTTGTGTGGATTTCCGGCCCACGCTTATAATTTATTTCTTACCGCCCGCTTTACCAGCCTTACGACGAACTTGCTCTCCCACAAAACGAACACCTTTACCTTTGTATGGCTCCACTGGACGCAATGATTTTATTTTTGCAGCCACTTGGCCGATCAATTGCTTATCTATTCCATTTAACGTAACCATCGGATTTTTACCTTTCTCCATCGCCGTAGCAACCTTGATCTCCGAAGGAATCGCCATGAAAATCATGTGTGAATATCCCAAACTTAATTCCAAAATATTTCCTTGATTCGCAGCCTTATAACCAACTCCGATAATCTCAAGATCTTTTTGGAATCCTTCACTCACTCCCACAACCATGTTGTTAATTAAAGAACGATATAAACCATGCATTGCCTTATGACGCTTTTGCTCCGTAGGACGCTTAACGGTTAATATATTTCCTTCAATCTCAACGATGATATCTTGATCAATTTGTTGAGATAAAGTCCCTTTAGGACCATTTACTGTAACCAAATTGCCAGCCGATATATCCAAAGATACTCCTGCAGGTAATGTGATAATCTTATTTCCAATTCTAGACATAATAATTCTATATGCTTAAATTACGAGTTGCCTCCTTTCAGCGTGAAACAATAATTAATATACGTAACAAAGTACTTCTCCACCTACATGAAGTGTACGGGCTTCTTTATCTGTTATTACTCCCTTAGAAGTAGATAAAATGGCAATGCCTAAACCATTTAAAACGCGTGGAAGCTCTTCGGCCCCATTGTACTTACGCAAACCTGGCTTCGAAATACGAGTCAAATTTACGATGGCAGGTTGCTTCGTTACAGCATTGTATTTCAAAGCAATCTTGATCGTTCCTTGTACAGAAGTATCATCGAACTTGTAATTTGAAATATAGCCTTTATCAAAAAGAACCTTTGTGATCTCCTTTTTAATATTAGAAGCAGGAATTTCAACGACCCTATGACGTGCCTTCAAGGCATTTCTCAATCGGGTTAAATAATCTGCTATTGGATCTGTCATTGTTTTTAAATTTGCCGCAAGCCCTTAAAAAGGCCTGCAAAATTACAAAAATGAATTTAAATAATCAAGTTTTTTTATTTACCAGCTTGATTTAGTTACTCCTGGTATTAATCCGTTGGAAGCCATTTCGCGGAAAGTAACACGGCTAATGCCGAATTTACGCATATATCCACGAGGACGACCCGTTAATTTACAACGGTTATGTAAACGAACTGGAGATGCATTCTTAGGTAATTTATCTAACCCAACATAATCTCCGGCAGCTTTTAAAGCCGCACGCTTCACTGCATATTTCGCAACTGTAGCTTCGCGTTTTCTTTCTCTTGCTTTTACTGACTCTTTAGCCATTTTGTAAAAATTTTAAAGGTTTTTTATAAAGCCAAAAGGCCCACTATTTTTTAATATTTGAAAAAGGCATTCCGACTGCAGCCAATAAAGCATAAGCTTCCTCATCTGTTTTGGCCGAAGTAACAAAAGTGATATCCATTCCTGAGATTTTAGCCACTTTATCGATGGACATTTCAGGGAAGATGATTTGCTCCTTTACACCTAACGTGTAATTTCCACGACCATCAAAACCTTTCTCTGATACTCCTTTAAAGTCACGAACACGTGGCAATGAAACAGTAGTCAATCGATCTAAAAATTCATACATACGATCTCCGCGTAAAGTAACTTTCACACCGATAGGCATGTTCTCACGCAATTTAAAGTTTGAAATCGCTTTCTTTGAAATAGTTGCCACAGCTCTTTGACCAGCAATTAGCGTAATTTCTTCTACAGCAACGTCCACCAATTTCTTATCCGACACTGCTGCTCCAACTCCTTTGTTGATTACAATCTTAGTAATCTTAGGTACTTGCATCACCGACTTGTACTGAAACTTTTCTTTCAAGCTTGACACAACTTCCTTTACAAAACGTTCTTTTAATCTAGGTACTGCCATTGTAGTATATTTTGTGGATTTCCGGCCCACGGTTAAATTCTGTATTATGCGATAAATTTACCTGATACTTTTGAGTAGCGTTGTAACTTACCTTTTTCATTCAATTTACGACCTGTTCTAACAGGCTTACCATTTTCTACCACCATCAAATTTGAAATGTGTATAGAACCTTCGCGTTTCTCAATTCCTCCTTGAGGATTGCTAGCCGAAGGTTTAACGTGCTTAGTAAGCAAATTAGCACCCTCCACAATCGCACGAGATTTATCAGTTAAAACCTCCTTGATAATTCCAGTTTTGCCTTTTGCATTACCAGCGATCACCATAACGTTATCCCCTTTTTTAATGTGCAATTTGGTCTGCTTAGTTATTTTCTTTTCCATTTGTATGCTTCTTTCTATCGGTTGCCCAATAGGTCATCTTATTTATAAAACTTCTGGTGCTAAAGAAACGATCTTCATAAATCCTGCTTCACGCAACTCACGAGCCACTGGCCCAAAAATACGCGTTCCTCTTGGCTCATCGTTCGCGTTCAATAATACAGCTGCATTATCTTCAAAACGAATATATGTTCCATCTTTTCTACGAATTTCCTTTTTAGTACGTACGACAACCGCACGAGAAACTGTCCCTTTTTTCATGCTAGATGAAGAAAGTGCTGATTTTACGGAAACTACAATTTTGTCGCCTATAGAAGCATATCTCTTTCCAGTACCGCCTAAAACGCGAATGACTAAAACTTCTTTTGCTCCAGAATTGTCAGCTACACCCAATCTTGATTCTTGCTGTAACATTATCTTTGATCTTTAAATTTAAATTTGAATAACAAACTAGTCTTATTTCGCTTTAGCGATGATTTCAACTAATCTCCAACGTTTGTTTTTAGAAAGAGGACGGGTTTCCATCACTTTCACAGTATCACCTATGCCACACTCATTTTTTTCATCATGTGCCATTAATTTGGTCGTTTTTTGTACGAATTTTCCGTACAAGGGGTGCTTAACCTTACGGTCAACAGTTAGCGTGATCGATTTATCCATCTTATCACTGACCACCTTCCCAATCCTTACTTTTCTTAAGTTTCTTTCTTCCATGGTTGGACTTGTTAAACAATTGACCATTAGCAAATTCGAAATGGTCTATTAAAATTATAATTTATGCTCTTGATGCCGCTGTTAAAGCTGTTTCTAACTTGGCAACTAATTTACGTGCTACTTTAATTCGCATCGGATTCTCAATCGGAGAAATAGCGTGAGCTAATTTCAAACGTGATAAAGTTTCCTTCTCAGCAAGAATTTGCTTTTGCAAATCTGCTACTCCTAGTTTATTTATTTCTGCGTTTTTCATACCCTGGCTAATTTATTCTGAATAATCTCTACGTACTACAAACTTTGTACGCATCGGTAATTTTTGAGCGGCTAAACGTAATGCCTCCTGAGCTAAAGCTAAAGGAACACCCGCCGATTCAAACAAAATTGTTCCTGGGCGTACATTGGCAACCCAATATTCCGGAGCTCCCTTTCCCTTACCCATACGAACCTCAGCAGGTTTTTTGGTAATTACTTTGTCTGGAAAAATACGAATCCATACTTGGCCTTCACGTTTCATGGCACGAGTTACCGAAATACGAGCTGCCTCAATTTGACGCGCTGTGATTCTACCCGGCTCTAACGATTTAATGGCAAATGATCCAAAATCAATTTCGTGTCCACGAGTAGCAACGCCTCTTACGCGGCCTTTCTGCGACTTACGAAATTTGGTTCTTTTAGGTTGTAACATCTTATTAAAAGTCTAATATCTAAATCAAATATATTTTAGCGCTTTCCTCCACGACCGCGATTTGCAGCGCCAGCACCTGGTTTATTGCGATCTCCACCTGCATCAGGTGCGCCTTCAGGACGTCTACGACCTCCTCTGCGATCATCATCACGGCCACGAGGACCACGATCACCCGGACGAGAATCAGCCGAAGTTGACTGCAAGCCCATGTTAGCATTTGGCGACAAATCTGGCTTTCCAAAAATCTCTCCGCGGAAAACCCATACTTTAATACCAATCTTACCGTAAACAGTTAATGCTTCTGAAATGGCATAATCCACATCGGCACGTAATGTATGCAATGGAATACGACCCTCCTTGTATCCTTCAGAACGAGCCATTTCAGCACCTCCTAAACGACCAGATAATTTCAATTTAATTCCTTGAGCACCCACACGCATCGCCGAAGCAATCGCTTGTTTCATTGCACGACGGAAAGAAATACGAGCTTGTAATTGAGACGCAATAGCTTCACCGATTAGTTTCGCATCTATTTCAGGACGCTTTATCTCAAAAATGTTAATTTGAACATCTTTACCAGTGATTTTCTTTAACTCCTCTTTTACTTTATCCACTTCAGCACCTTGCTTTCCAATAACCACTCCAGCACGTGCTGTATTGATTGTTAGGGTAATGCGCTTTAGTGTACGCTCTATGATAACTTTAGAGATAGATCCTTTTGGAATACGAGCAGCTACATACTTTCTGATTTTCTCGTCTTCAACAAGCTTATCTGCGAAAGTCTTTCCACCGTACCAATTAGAATCCCAACCTCTGACGATACCTAATCTTAATCCAACGGGGTTAATTTTTTGTCCCATTTCTTGTTTTATCTAATAGTTAATTATTCTGCTGTAGTTTCTTCCAAAATAGGAGCCACCGAAGAAGCTACTACCAGGGTAATGTGATTTGAACGCTTCAATATACGATGCCCTCTTCCTTGCGGAGCCGGACGTAAACGCTTTATTGAAGACCCTCCATCTACGAAAATCGTCTTAATAAATAAGTCCGCTTCCTCGATTTTAGCATCCACATGCTTATTTTGCCAGTTGGAAACCGCCGAGAGCAATAATTTCTCGATTGATTTCGCACCTACTTTGGCCTCAAACTTTAAAATACCCAATGCTTTGGATACTTTTTGTCCTCGTACCATATCTGCTACAATACGCATCTTCTGAGGCGACGTAGGGACATTTCTTAATTTAGCAATTGCTTCCATTTTACAATATCTGATTACAAGACCCAAAGGCCTTTAAATTTATCTTTTACCTTTGTCTTTTTTCGCCACGTGACCACGGAAGTTACGCGTTGGTGAAAACTCTCCTAATTTGTGACCAACCATATTTTCAGTTGCAAACACAGGAATGAATTTATTCCCATTATGCACTGCAAATGTATGACCTACGAAATCTGGAGAAATCATTGAACGTCTAGACCATGTTTTGATAACCGACTTTTTGCCGGATTCATTCATAGCCTGTACCTTGTTATCAAGGCGGTAATCAATGTAAGGACCTTTTTTTAGTGAACGTGCCATCTACTATTTTTTTCTTCTACTGATGATAAGACGATTAGTGTGTTTTTTTGGATTACGAGTTTTCTTACCCTTAGCCAATAAACCAGTACGTGAACGAGGGTGACCTCCAGAGGCACGTCCCTCACCACCACCCATTGGGTGATCAACCGGGTTCATAACAACTCCACGAACACGTGGACGACGACCCAACCAACGATGACGACCTGCTTTTCCTAAGTTCACATTCATGTGATCTGAATTCGATACCGTACCGATCGTTGCACAACAACGAGCCAATACCATACGCATCTCACCTGAAGGCAACTTCAACGTAGCATATTTTCCATCACGCGCTAATAACTGAGCATACGTTCCAGCCGAACGAGCCATTTCAGCTCCTCTACCTGGTTGCAACTCAATCGCGTGAACTACTGTACCCAATGGGATATTTGCCAATGGCAGTGTATTTCCAACTTCCGGTGCAACCTTCTCTCCTGAAATAACTGTTTGACCCACCTGAATTCCCGTAGGAGCCAAGATGTATGTTTTTACCCCATCTGCATACTCAATAAGAGCAATACGAGAGGTACGATTTGGATCATACTCCACAGTCAATACCGTTGCAGGTACATCATGCTTCGCACGAATAAAATCAATTACACGGTAACGGCGCTTGTGCCCTCCACCGATATAGCGCATAGAACGACGTCCATCTGCATTACGACCACCTGTACGCTTAATAGGCTCCAATAAGGGCTTATAAGGTTTGTCAGTCGTGATCTCCTCAAACGTTGGCGCTATGCGCTGACGCTGTCCTGGAGTTGTTGGTTTTAATTTTCTAATTGATGCCATTTAAAAGTTCAATTTATCGGGATGAACCCCCTTAATTATTTGCTTATATTCCTTGGTAAAAATCAATTACCTCTCCCATCGCTACCGTAACAATCGCTTTCTTGATTGTAGACGTACGCCCTGAAGTAACTTTAGTACGTGTACTCTTGGACTTTTTCTTTCCAATTTGACGCATTGTCTGTACGTCTTTCACTTCTACACCGTACATTTTTTTAACCTCTTTGGCAATTTCAATCTTGTTTGCAGTCAACTCAACAACAAACACATACTTGCCTTTTTCTTGCATGGCTTGAGACTTTTCAGTCAAGGCCGGACGTTTAATAATGCCCATTTTTTATTTCGTTTATAACAGAACCGCGTTCTGAAAATTATTTACTACTATATGTTGACTCTATCTTTGCAATCGCTCCAGTGGTAATTAATAATTTAGTTGCATTAACTAAATCATATGTATTCACATCTGCTGCGTTAGAAACCTTTGTTTTTGGAACATTACGTCCCGATAAAACAACATTCTTATCAGCTTCTTGAGTGATCAACAAAGTCTTAGTGGTATCCAATGACAATGCCTTTAACATGGCAATGTATGCCTTAGTCTTAGGTGCATCAAAAGCAACCGTATCCAAAATCGCGATATCTCCCGATTGTGCTTTAGCCGCTAATGCCGACTGGCGTGCCAACGACTTTACCTTCTTATTTAACTTGAAATAATAATCACGTGGACGTGGTCCGAAAATACGACCCCCACCTTTCATCAAAGGGGACTTCATTGAACCCGCACGAGCTCCACCCGTTCCCTTTTGCTTCTTTATCTTACGCGTTGAACGCGATACTTCCGCACGCTCCTTCGCTTTATGTGTTCCTTGACGTTGATTCGCTAAATATTGCTTCACATCTAAGTAAACCACATGCTCATTAGGAACAATTCCAAAGATCTCATCAGAAAGAGTAATTTTCTTTCCTGTGTCTTTCCCTGCTATGTTATATACTGCTAATTCCATGATTCAGAATGTCTATTTTTTTAGGCTATGCCCTTCAAATCTAATTTTCAATGATTACGTATGAGTTCTTTGCTCCCGGAACTGATCCCGAAACAACCAAAAGGTTTTTCTCCGGATAAATTCTCAAAACCTGTAAGTTTTGAACCTTAACCCGATCTCCACCCGTACGACCCGCCATACGCAAGCCCTTAAATACCCTACCCGGGAAAGAACATGCTCCAATAGAACCCGGGTGACGACCACGATTATGCTGACCGTGTGTTTGACCACCCACTCCATGAAAACCATGACGCTTTACAACACCCTGAAATCCCTTACCTTTAGATGTACCAACCACATCCACAAAAGTATCAAGCTCAAGCATCTCAACAGTCAAAACATCCCCTAATGATAAAGGCTGCTCAAACGTGCGAAATTCTACCAATTTTTTCTTTGGAGTTGTTTTTGCTTTTTTGAAATGACCCAACAATGATTTTGTTGTGTGCTTTTCTTTTTTCTCACCATAGCCGATTTGAACAGCATTATAGCCTTCTTTCTCTACAGTTTTAACCTGTGTAACAACACATGGTCCGGCCTCAATCAGCGTACATGCAATGGATCTTCCATCTTCCATGTATAGGCTGGTCATTCCGACTTTTTTACCGATAATTCCTGACATATTATATTTTATTTAATTAAAAATACACTTACAAGGCTAACTTGGCTTGTTGTAAGTATTATTCAAATTCGTTTTTCAACGAGATCGGAAACACAATAAAAGACAGAATTGGTGATAGGCGACAAGGTACTCCCACTATATATACAGCGGTTATAACCTTGTGCAGCTTAATACTTAATTAATGGGTTGGGCATTCAACATTCATTAATCAATACCAGTTCTGACACAAAAACAGAGACTTACCTCCATTTTAATCCCTGTTCTACCCGCATTTTTATGTTTTAAATAAATTCGAGAAGTTCTGCCAACCTCTTTCTGAATGAAAAACTGCGTTTGTGGAACGGGAGTGCAAAGGTAGAAAAAATATTAATACAAACAAGAGTGTGTTTGAAAATATTTTCTTGACTTAAATAAAAATTGTACTTTTCTTATAAATCCACTTCATTTTTAACACAAATCTTAGTAAGTTTGCAGCTTAAACGCTTTAAATCAAGCCGTTTAATCTTAAAACAAAATTATTTTAAAAGATAAATATATATATGTCAAGTTTAGCCAATCAAAAAGGAGTACTACACGGAGATGCCGTGCAAGAGTTATTTGAAATTGCAAAAAAGAATCATTTTGCTTTACCAGCCGTAAATGTTACTGGGACAAATACCGTTAATGGAGTTTTAGAAGCTGCTAAAGCGGTTAATTCCCCAGTAATCATACAATTTTCCAACGGCGGTGGTGTATTTTATGCAGGTAAGACTTTGGCAAATACCAATCAAGAAGCGGCAATCGCAGGTTCAATCTCGGGTGCTTATCACGTACACCAATTGGCGAAAGCGTACGGAGTTCAAGTTATTTTACATACCGACCACTGTGCAAAAAAATTATTGCCTTGGTTAGACGGCTTATTGGATGCAGGTGAAAAGTTTTATGCCGAGACTGGCCAACCGCTTTTCTCGTCCCACATGATCGACCTATCCGAAGAGTCGATTGAAGAGAACATAGAGATCTGTGCACATTATTTGAGCCGTATGTCCAAAATAGGCATGACGCTGGAAATTGAATTAGGAGTTACCGGTGGTGAAGAGGACGGAGTCGATAACTCAGATGTAGATTCATCTAAATTATATACACAACCTTCCGAAGTAGCTTACGCCTACGAAGAATTGAGTAAAATTTCTCACAGATTTACGATCGCTGCAGCTTTTGGAAATGTTCACGGAGTATATAAGCCAGGAAACGTTAAACTACAACCCGTAATTTTGAAAAACTCTCAGGATTTTATTCGTGAGAAATATAACTTAAAAGAAGAAAGACCTATCAATTTCGTTTTTCATGGTGGATCAGGATCATCCCGCGAGGAAATTCGCGAAGCGATTTCTTATGGTGCTATTAAAATGAACATTGACACTGATTTGCAATGGGCATTCTGGGAAGGTATTTTAGGTTTCTATAAGGCCAACGAAGCTTATTTGCAAGGGCAAATTGGCAACCCAACAGGCGAGGATTCTCCGAATAAAAAATATTATGATCCACGCGTTTGGTTAAGAAAAGGAGAAGAAACCTTTGTAGCCCGATTAAAATCTGCCTTTGAAGATTTAAACGCAAGCAACGTAAACCAATACCTTTAATCTTTTTACATTTTGGTAGAGACTTGTGTAAAAAATTACTAAAAAGCATTTTAATTACTGTTAGGAGTCGGAGCTAAAGCCCCGACTCTTTTTGAATTAAATGATTTTTTATTACGTTATATCTACAGATTCATAATTAATCCCTTTAGGAATTCAATCACAAACGAATATGAAAACCGAACTTCACCTAGCAAATACCCGAGGTACCGCAGATCACGGTTGGCTCAAAACCGCCTACAGTTTCAGCTTTTCTTCCTATTATAACCCAGCCAAAATTCATTTTGGTGCTTTGCGGGTTTTGAACGATGACTATGTGGCTGGAGGAATGGGATTCGGGAAGCACCCTCATGACAATATGGAAATTGTTACAATTCCACTTAAGGGTGCGCTTGCCCACGAAGATTCAACAGGAAATAAAGGGATCATTCAAGCTGGCGATGTACAAATCATGTCCGCGGGGTCTGGGATTCATCATTCTGAATTCAATGCAAGCCCAACCGAGTCCGTTGAGTTATTTCAAATTTGGGTCATGCCTAAACTGAAAAATATTACTCCCCGGTACGACCAACGAACCTACACTCCTACGGATTTTTTGGGCCAATGGAAAACAGTCGTATCACCTTTGGGCTCCAATATAGATTCACTCCAAGTAAATCAAGATACCTATTTTAATTTGACAGAACTGGATTTAAACGAAACCCTTGAGTATAACCTGCATGGACCTCGCCAAGGAGCATTTCTAATCGTGATTGAAGGGGGTCTTGAAGTTGCAAATCATACATTGGGTCGACGCGATGCTATCGGCATTTCTGAAACTGATCATATTAAAATTAAAGCGACCACATCTATAACCAAAGCGCTTTTAATTGAAATACCCATGGTTTGGTAAAACTGATTTGGTGAAAACAGAGCTGCTCCTACCAGCTTTACTAACTTTTACAAAGTTAGTAAAGCTATATCACTCTAAATCTATATAATTAGAAATATCCAACTCATTGGTATTATTCAAATGAAACAATCTGAATTCATCTATTCCACCAAACCAATTTATAACTTTAAGAGGAGAAACAATTTGCCTGTTTTTATTTAAAATTGCATTATACGAACTCCATTTCCAATTACGAAAATCGTAGATAACTTCATGTTTTTGTGGATTATTATGTATGTAATGAATAAGCTTGCTTACATATTCATCACTATCCACATGTACCCGTTTATAAGGTTTTTGGAATAGCGTGCCTGTCCTTGAATGTTGAAGATTAAACGCTAATGCATAAGATTGAAACAACCTTTGTAAATTATGGGCTATATAATCATGCGTAGAGCCAGCTGTTTCAAAAAATCTAACATTCACCAAAAAATGATAATGATTTCCTATCAAGCAATATGCATATACATCAAAACATTCCCCCATATACTTCACCCACCTTCTCAAAAAAAACTCATAATTTTCACTAGACTTAAACAGTAATTTTTTGTCTATTGAACGATTATATATGTGATAAAATTTGCCTTGTTCAAATTTCGTATGATAATGTTCCAGATGAGCCATATTGATTTTTTCAAAATATACACTGTTTGCCTGGTTTAAAATAATACAAGGATTTGATTATCAATAAATTGATTTAATTGATTCAGATAGTTGTTTTAATTTCTTTCGCTTTAGCTTTACTAACTTTTGAAAAGTTAGTAAAGCTTAGCGAAAGGGGTAAAAGTACATGCCTTATTTTTTGAAAGTCAAGCCCTTAGTAAGTTCATTTAAAGCTTTGATCTTAGCTTCAAAATCTCCTTTAAGTGAATTTCGGTAGGCTTCTAAACCATCCATTGTTTCCTGAATGTCTGTGGGAATGACCTCTTCCAAAAACGCCCTGATGCGCTTTGCCAAAGTAGGCGATTTGCCGTTGGTCGATATCGCAATTTTCAAATCCCCTTTTTGAACAATCGATCCAAGGTAAAAATCGCAAAGATGTGGTGTATCAGCTACATTACACAGGAGATGCCGTTCTGCTGCTATTCCTTTGATTTTTTGATGCAATTGAACATTATCTGTTGCACAAATAACTAGGTCGCAACCCTCCAAATCATCTACTAAAAACTCGCGGATTTCATACCTAACCAAAGGAAACTTGTCGATATATTCCAAAGTATCTTCCCGAAAATATGTGGCCACCATAGTAACGCGAGCTTCAGGGGAATTTCGTAAAATAGCAGAGACTTTTTCCAGGGCAACATTTCCTCCGCCAACGACCAAGGTATTCAATTGGTCAAGCTTTAAGAATATAGGGAATAAGGTATTTGCCATTGTTTATTTTTTACCGGCCAACTGCCCACAAGCGGCATCAATATCTTTGCCGCGAGAACGACGAACATTGACAATCATTTTTTTAGTTTCCAAATAAGCCACAAATTTAGCCAATGCATCTGCTTCCGCATTGACAAAATCTGCTTGGGCAATGGGATTGTATTCGATAATATTAATTTTACAAGGCAATTTTCTAGCAAACTCATAGAGTTCGCGTGCATCCTCCACCGTATCATTAAATTTATTAAACATGATGTATTCTAACGTTATTTCATTTTCTGTTTTGTCATAAAAATAACGCAAAGCCTCTGACAAAGCCTCCAAAGTATTGGACTCATTGATGGGCATAATCTGATTTCTTTTCACATCATTTGCCGCATGAAGCGATAAGGCAAGGTTGAACTTTACTTGGTCATCACCCAATTTCTTAATCATTTTAGCTATTCCAGCGGTTGACACAGTGATCCGCCTAGAAGCCATGCCTAATCCATCTGGAGAAGTAATCATTTCAACAGACTTCAACACATTGGAATAGTTCAAAAGGGGCTCTCCCATACCCATATAAACGATATTTGTTAATGGAATACCATATTTTTCTTGAGCTTGATCTCGAATGAGAACGACCTGATCATATATTTCAAAGGCCTCTAAATTCCTTTTCCGATCCATGTAACCCGTGGCACAAAAACTGCACGTAAGGGAACATCCCACTTGAGATGATACACATGCGGTCATTCTTTCACGAGTAGGAATTAAAACTCCCTCGATCAGATTGCCGTCATGCAATGAAAAACTCGATTTTATGGTGCGGTCAACACTGATTTGAAATTCAGCCGTTTCAACACATTGAAGAGAATAATTGTCGGCCAGCCAGCTCCTAGTTTCTTTCGGAATGTTAACCATTTGATCAAATGACCGAACCGATTTTTTCCAAATCCATTCATAGACTTGTTTGGCCCGAAAACCCGGCTCTTTTCGTTGCAGCATTTCCTGCTTCAACTCCTCTAAAGTTAAATTTCTAATCGCTTTCAACGTAGGCAATAAATCCTTTTCCACCATTATTTTTTCAACAATTCACCTACTTTACTAGAAATGGCTCTTCCTTCTGCTAATCCGGCTAATTCCTTAGAGGCAACGCCCATTACTTTCCCCATATCGGCTGGGCTAGTAGCTCCCAATTGAGCGATAATGGCAGAGATACGTTCCGTTAACTCCGAATCCGATAATTGTTTAGGTAAAAACTCCTCGATAATGGTTAGTTCTACTTGCTCTTTTTCAGCTAAATCTGGGCGATTTTGTGCGATATAAACTTCTAATGAGTCTTTACGTTGTTTAGCTGCTTTCATCAAAATTTTCATTTCCGCATCCGTAGAAATCTCCCCTGTATTGGACCCCGAAGTCTCCTCTAATAAAATCATCGATTTTATTGCTCTCAAAGCACGCAAACGATCTGCATCTTTAGCGCGCATGGCATCTTTTATGCCGTTTTCAATAGTTAATTTTAATGCCATAAGATTTTAATTTTGAAAATGGGCCTTTACGCCGTCTAAAAACTCTCTATTGTTGCTTAATCTTGGAACCTTATGTTGACCCCCTAATTTTCCTCTAGCTCTCATCCAAGCATAAAACGTTCCTTTAGGAGCAACGATTATTTGTGGGGCCTCTAAAACTAAATCATACGAACGCTTTGCGTCGTAATCCGAATTTATTTCACGAAGCGTACGGTCCAAAATTTCCACAAAGATACGTAAATCTTTTGGGGCTTTTGAAAACTCTACGACCCATTCATGACTACCCTTTTTACCTCCTTCCATATAAGCAGGTGCAGCCGTATAATCCTTTATTTCCGAATTTGTCTGAATGCATGCAACAGAGATTGCTTTTTCAGCATTTTCGATGATTAACTCTTCACCAAATGCATTTATAAAATGCTTTGTCCGGCCTGAAATTTTAATCCGATAAGGTAAAATAGAGGTGAATTTAACGGTATCGCCAATTTTATATCTCCAAAGTCCCGAATTCGTTGTAATCAAAACGGCATAATTTACCCCGAGAACTACTTGGTCCAGCGAAACTACCCGATCTACTTCTTCCCCATTCGCCCCGATGGGAATAAATTCATAAAAAATGCCGTAATCCAACATCAATAACAACTCATCACTCTTTAATTGATCTTGAATGCCAAAAAAGCCTTCGGAAGCACTGTATAGCTGCAAATAATTTACC
>CAIZMB010000047.1 GCA_903933935.1 uncultured Cytophagaceae bacterium | reverse complement strand
GATATAGTTTTAATAGTGAAATAAATAATATTAATTTATCAATTGTATCTAAAGATTACGATAAAGCTATTTCTTTACTTAATCTTATCGAGAATAAATATATATTTAAAAATGAAAGTATTTACAAAGCAAAGGTTCTGCTTTCATTAAAGCGGCCTAATTCTTCCAACCTGATCAATATTAATTCCTCCGATGATTATATATATTTAAGTTTTAATTTAAGGCAAAATTTTAAACAAGAAAAGTCGAAATTAGTGCTGACAGAAGCTTTAAAATTATATCCAGAGAAAGATACATTGGTTAAATTATACGAATTATTTTCTTTTATTTCTAAGAATAAAGTAGAGAATTCTGAAGTTGTGATGGATGAAACGCCTGTTAAAAATAAAAATATTGGCACTAATGATTCTAAATGGATGTTAGATTTATTGAGAAAAAATGAAAAGTTTTTACCCTATTAACTGCTATATACATGTCTAAAGAGTATAAATTCCCCAATCAAACTTCTTTCTATCAAGGTAAAGTTCGTGATGTATATGGTTTTGGTGACCATTTGTTAATGATTACTTCTGATCGTATTTCAGCATTTGATGTTGTATTGCCAAGGTTAATTCCTTTTAAAGGCCAAGTGTTAAATCAAATTGCTAGCTATTTTTTGAATGCAACACGAGATATCGTTCCTAACTGGTTGATTTCAACTCCAGATGCTAATGCGTCTTATGGAATTAAATGTGATCCCATTCCTATTGAAATGGTTATTAGGAATTATATGGTAGGTCATCTTTGGAGAGAATATTCATTAGGTAAAAGAGTTGTATGTGGAGTTTCTTTACCTGAGGGTTTAAAAGAAAATCAGGTTTTACCTTTTCCTATTATTACTCCTACCACTAAAGCTCATGAGGGGCATGATCAAGACATTTCATTAGAAGAAATTGTAAAGCAAAATATTATTTCAGAACCTCTCTTGGAAGTATTGGTAGAAAAAACTCATTTGCTTTTTAAAAGGGGCCAACAAATGGCTTTGGATAAAAAGCTAATTTTGGTAGACACTAAGTACGAATTTGGTTTATTTAACAATAATGTCATGTTAATGGATGAAATTCACACACCTGATTCTTCTCGCTATTTTTATTTAGAACCTTATGAAGATTTATTTTCAAAGGGCTTACCTCAAAAACAATTATCTAAAGAGTTTGTAAGGGAATGGTTAATTAAAAATAATTTCCAAGGGAAGGAAGGGCAAGAAATTCCACAATTAACGGACGAATTCGTTCAGGAAATTTCTGATCGGTATATTCTTTTATATACTGAAATAACGGGTTTAGAATTCCAAAGAGAAGATCAAAAAGATATTAATAGTCGAATTTTTAATAACGTAAATTTATATTTAAGCCATGCCCAGTAACCCATTTTATAGTTTAGAACAAAATGAAAGTTATGCAATCATTACTTGGAATGAACTTATTTTAACTCAAACAAATGCTGAAGAGCTTGAGTTAGTCATTCGTAACTTATTCAAAAAAGAGTTTACGAATATGATATTGGATTTAAACAAAGTGACTGAAATAGATGGATTCGGAGTCAGTTGCATTCGAAAGGGTACCAAAATTTGTACGAATGAAATGGGAATATTTGCCGTGGTAACAAAGAATGAAGATATTCAAGATCGTTTAGATTTGGCTAAAATTGAAGATTTTACTTTATTGAATACTGTTAAAGAAGCAGTGGATGCAATTTATTTAAATGATTTAGAAAATGATTTTCAAGATTCTGATGATGATGAACAAGAATTTGAAGGTGGTTTTTCAGATAATGAATCTGATGATTATTGATAAATTGGATTCTTAGAAGATTATTTATTCTTCATTTTTGATATTTCGTATACCATATATTATTTTGTCTATATTAATATACGCCAAATTAATTTTTGATTAAATTTGAAATACTAGTAATTAATGTTTTAATATATCGTTGATACCTATTTTTTTTATTTAGGTTTATTTTTTTAGTTTATAAGAATAATTATATTTCACTATGAAGATTAAGGTAGCTGGAGAAGGATTGTATCGGAAAGAATTTGAGCATGATGCTTGTGGTATTGGTTTTGTTGCTAGTTTAAAAGGAATAAAATCTCACAGAATCGTACAAGATGCTATCAAAATGTTGATCCGAATGGATCATCGTGGGGCTTGCGGTTGCGATCCAAACTCTGGTGACGGGGCAGGTGTACTCGTTCAGATTCCACACGAGTTCTTTTTAGAAGAATCACGAAAACTTAAGTTCTCTTTGCCGTCTATAGGAAATTATGGAGTTGGAATGGCCTTTTTTCCAAAGAATGAGATTTTAGTCAATGAATGTAAAGAAGTAATAGATCGCAAGGCTAAAAAGTTAGGATTATCAATTTTAGGATATCGCTTAGTACCAGTTAATAATAATGAAATATTAGGTGCTGATTCTGGTGATTCGGAACCTAATATTTATCAAATATTTATTGATAAGCCAGTCTCATGCAAAACTGAAATAGAATTTGAACGTAAATTGTATGTTTTCAGACAATACGTATCTAATCTATTAAATGAAACGATTCGGGGTTTAGAAAATAAATTTTATTTTGCTTCCATGTCGTGTAGGACAATTATCTATAAAGGTATGTTGACTACCATGCAGGTTCCAGGGTATTTTGTAGACTTATTTCAAGATAATTTTACTTCGGCTTTAGCCATTGTTCATTCTCGCTTTTCGACAAATACTTTTCCAGAATGGAAATTGGCTCAACCCTTTCGCTTTATTGCTCATAATGGTGAAATAAACACGGTCAAAGGTAATTCTTCGTGGATGCAAGCACAATCTGCGTTGTTTTCAAGTCAATATTTTTCGCAAGAAGAGTTAGACATGATTTTACCTATTTGTAATTTAGGTCAGTCTGATTCAGCTATTTTAGATAACGCGATTGAAATGTTATATCTAAGTGGTCGGTCTTTGCCACATGTAATGATGATGCTTATTCCTGAGGCTTGGGATGGTAATGAATCCATGGAGTCTTACAAGAAAGATTTTTATGAATATCATGCTGCCATGATGGAACCATGGGATGGTCCAGCGAGTATTTCTTTTACAGATGGTAAACTTATTGGTGCTACTTTAGATCGAAATGGATTAAGACCTTCAAGGTTTTGGGTGACTAATGATGACCATGTTATCATGGCATCAGAAGCTGGAGTACTAGATTTGGATCCAACTACCATAGTTTCAAAGGGGCGTTTGCAACCTGGTAAAATGTTTGTGGTAGATATGGAGCAAGGACGTATTGTTCCTGATGAAGAACTTAAAGAAGTTATTTGCCAACAGCAGCCTTATGGCCAATGGTTGCGTGAAAATAAAATTCGGGTAGAAGATTTGCCTGAAGCTGGAAGCGAATATAGGCAACCTAAATCCAATGAGGTTATTTCGAGGCAACAGATTTTTGGTTTTACTACCGAAGATATTCGAATTGTATTAACACAAATGGCTGAAACTGGAAAAGAAGCATTAGGTTCCATGGGAATAGATACGCCTTTGGCTGTATTATCTGATAAAGCCCAACATATTTCTAGCTACTTTAAACAACTTTTTGCCCAAGTTACTAATCCACCAATTGATCCTATCCGCGAAAGAATGGTTATGTCATTATTAACAGACATAGGTGGTTTGTCAAATTTATTAGAAGAGAGTCCAAGCCATTGCAAGCAAATAGAAATTCAACAACCCGTTTTGCGCAACAAAGAAGTTGAGAAAATTCGATGGATTGATCATGAGAAATTTCAGACAAAGTCAATTCACATGACTTTTCGAGCATCTAATGAATCTGGAGTACTTAAAAAAGCATTAGATAGGATTTGTAATTATGCTGAGGATGCGGTCGATGATGGGTATTCAATTATTTTATTGACTGATCGAGGAATTGATTCATCACATGCTCCAATTCCTTCTTTGTTAGCATTAGGAGCTGTTCACAACCATTTAATTCGAGTTAAAAAGCGGGCTAAAGTAGGTATTATTTTGGAAGCTGGTGATGTGTGGGAAACACATCATTTTGCAACTTTAATTGGATATGGTGCATCAGCTGTTAATCCTTACATGGCTTTTGAGACCATAAAATTAATGAAGGATAATAAATTAGTTGATCCTAGTTTATCTTATGAAAAACTTGAATACAATTACATAAAAGCGGTAAATGGTGAGTTACTTAAGATTTTTTCTAAAATGGGTATCTCCACATTACAATCCTATCAAGGCGCACAAATTTTTGAAATCTTAGGTTTAGATCATTCTGTAGTTAATATGTATTTTACAGGATCTATTTCTCGGATCGAAGGTGTGGACTTAGATACTTTAGCTAAAGAGGCTTTAATCAAACATGAATCAGGGTATGAAATTTTAAAATCAGTCAACCCGAAATTGGAAGTTGGGGGTATTTACCAATGGAAGCAAAGAGGAGAGGAGCATTTATTTAACCCGCAAACGATTCATTTGTTGCAACAAGCTACCAAGTTAAATGACTATTCCGTTTTTAAAAAATACTCCAAACTAATTGATGATCAAGGGAATAAAGCAATTACTTTAAGGGGCTTGTTGAAGTTTAAAAGCACGCAATCTATTTCAATTGATGAAGTAGAGCCCGTAGAAGGTATTTTAAAACGATTTGCTACCGGAGCTATGTCATTTGGTTCAATTTCCTATGAGGCACATACAACATTAGCTATTGCCATGAATCGAATTGGTGGCAAATCAAATACAGGTGAAGGAGGTGAAGATCCAATTCGTTTTAAAAAATTACCTAATGGTGATTCAATGAATTCAAGTATTAAGCAGGTGGCATCAGGAAGATTTGGTGTTACAATGGATTACTTGACAAATGCGACTGAGTTGCAAATAAAAATGGCTCAAGGTGCAAAACCAGGTGAAGGTGGTCAATTACCAGGACATAAAGTGGATGATTGGATTGGAAAAACAAGGCATTCAACGCCTGGTGTGGGCTTGATTTCACCACCTCCACATCATGATATTTATTCTATTGAAGATTTGGCTCAATTGATATTTGATTTAAAAAATGCGAACAGAGAAGCTAGAATTTCAGTAAAATTAGTATCTGAAGCGGGTGTGGGTACAATTGCTGCGGGTGTTGCTAAAGCTCATGCGGATCACATCTTAATAGCAGGTTACGATGGAGGAACTGGGGCGTCGCCTTTGTCATCTATCCGTCATGCTGGCTTACCTTGGGAATTAGGTTTAGCAGAGACGCATCAGACTTTAGTTAAAAATAAATTACGTGGGCGTGTAACAATTCAAACGGATGGTCAAATTAAAACGGGTAGGGATATAGCTATGGCAGCATTATTGGGAGCGGAAGAATTTGGCGTTGCGACTGCTGCATTAGTTACTGCTGGATGTATCATGATGAGAAAATGTCATTTAAATACTTGTCCGGTTGGCGTGGCCACTCAAAATCCAGATTTAAGAGCTTTGTACACAGGCAATCCAGATCATGTGGTACATTTATTTCATTTCTTAGCGGAGGAATTGCGTGAAATCATGGCTGAATTAGGTTTTAGAAAAATTACTGATATGGTTGGTCGAGTAGATCTATTGGAGATGAGAGATGTTTCATCGCATTGGAAATACAAAAATTTGGATCTTTCGCCAATTTTATCACATAGCGTCAGTGACCCTTCCGTCGCTTTAGTAAAGTCTGAGGACCAAGATCATGGAATGGTGGATCAATTAGACTGGAAATTGTTAGAGTTAGCAAAAGATTCTTTAGTTAACCAAAAGGATACTTATGCTGAAATGCCTATCATTAATGTTAATCGAACAGTAGGTACTATAATCTCCAATGAAATAACAAAAAAATATGGTGAAAAGGGTTTAAAGTCGGATCTGATTCACTTTAAATTTAAAGGTACGGCTGGTCAATCTTTTGGTGCATTTTCAGTTAAAGGATTAAAATTAGAAATTGAAGGGGATTCAAATGATTATATTGGAAAAGGTATGTGTGGATCTACGATCATCGCTTATCCTTTTAGAAATTCAACATTTGTAGCATCAGAAAATTCTATTGTTGGCAACGTTTCATTTTATGGGGCCACATCGGGTGAAGCATATTTAGCAGGGATGGCTGGTGAACGTTTTTGCGTAAGAAATTCAGGAGCTAAGATTGTGGTAGAAGGAATTGGTGATCACGGTTGTGAGTATATGACAGGAGGAATAGTTGTCATATTAGGAAAAACGGGACGTAATTTTGGTGCGGGTATGTCGGGAGGAGTAGCTTATGTATTAGATGAGAAAAATGATTTTGAGTCTAAAGTAAATCGTGAAATGGTTGAAATAACGGATTTAAGCCCGGAGGACAAAGTTATCATCAAAATGTTTTTACAAAAGCATATAGAATTTACTCATTCAGTAAAAGGTAAATCGGTGTTGGATAATTTTGATTCTATTTCGAATCAATTTAAAAAAGTTATGCCAATGGATTACCGAAATGCATTAGCTGTTCGTAAATTAAGTATTACAGATGTAATGAATGATAAAAATAAGGTTTATACTGATATTCAAATTGAATTAAAAAAATAGAGGAAATGGGCAAGCCAACAGGATTTTTAGAAGTTGACAGAAAAGGTGCTACCAAAAGGCCGGTTAGTGATCGCGTAAATGATTATTTAGAAATTGAATTAATTCCAACTCCTTCAGAGACGATCGATCAAGCCAGTAGGTGTATGGATTGTGGAACTCCATTTTGTCATAATGGGTGTCCATTAGGAAATATTATTCCTGAATTTAATGATGCTGTTTATGAGGAAAATTGGAAATACGCTTATGAAATTCTTGTAAGCACTAATAATTTTCCAGAATTTACCGGAAGAATATGCCCTGCTCCATGTGAATCTTCCTGTGTATTAGGTATCAACAAACCTGCAGTGGCCATTGAGTTAATTGAAAAGTCAATTATAGAAAAAGCATTTTCTGAAGGCTGGGTTCAGCCTCAAGTTCCAACAAAACGTACAGGGAAGAATATTGCTATTGTAGGTTCAGGTCCAGCTGGATTAGCCGCAGCTAGCCAATTGAATAAAGCAGGGCATACTGTAACTGTTTATGAAAGAGCTGATCAAATTGGTGGATTGTTACGATATGGCATTCCTGATTTCAAATTAGATAAAAATATTGTTAGAAGACGTGTAGATTTAATGGTAAAAGAAGGAATTAAATTTGAAACTAATGTTCAAATTGGTTCTGATATTAAATTATCTAAATTAAGATCAGATTTCGATGCTATTTTGATTGCTACGGGTTCTACCACGCCTCGTATAATCCAATCAAAAGGGAATGATGCATTGGGTATCTATCCAGCGATGGAATTTTTATCCCAACAAAATAAGCGAGTAGCTAATATTTCTATTTCACATAATCATAAAGGTGAGCCATATATAGATACAGATATTTGGGCTACTGGTAAAAATGTAGTTGTAATTGGAGGCGGTGACACCGGATCTGATTGTGTTGGAACCTCAAATAGGCATAAAGCAAAATCGGTCACACAAATAGAAGTAATGCCAAAACCTTCCCTAGAAAGACCTGATAGTACACCATGGCCTAATTGGCCTAATATGTTAAGAACATCTACTTCCCATGATGAAGGCGTTGATCGATTGTGGTCTATTTCCTTAGAAGAATTTATAAAAGACGAAAATGGAAATTTAAAGGCTTTATTAATTGGTGATATTGTTTATGAAGTTCAAGATGGTAAGATGATTAATAATGTTATCAATCATCGAGAAATCCCATGTGAATTAGCTTTAATTGCAGCTGGATTTTTACATACAGATCACGGAAATTTAGTTAAAGAAATTTCTGAACTTGGTATTTCTTTAGATGAGCGTGGTAATATTATTGCAGATGCTAAATATCAAACTAGTCAAGATAAAATTTTTGTTGCTGGAGATGCTCGCAGAGGTCAATCTTTAGTCGTATGGGGTATTTCAGAAGGAAGAGAAGCGGCAAGAAATATTGATTCGTTTTTAATGGGTCATAGTATTTTGGAAGGTAAAACAGTTTCTACTTTCGATTTGGTAAAATAAATACCATTTGATTGTAGAAATATAAAATT
>CAIZMB010000046.1 GCA_903933935.1 uncultured Cytophagaceae bacterium | reverse complement strand
TTTTGGTTTTCCAAATCCCTTGTTTTTACTTCAAAATGTTACTCGTAGGAGAAATATTGCCGACGTGTTAGCGAATGCTTTTGCTGAGTTCACTATTTTGCCTTCGTTGAAGTTCAAGTCTTCAGCCAATACAAAATTGAACTACAATGCGTTTAAGGAATATGTGCCTTCGACCATTGGAACCTCAGTGGCATCAGGGCAGGCCGGTGCTCCTCCAAGAATTGCAACGGCTAGAGATATCACAGACCGATTGTTCAACTATTCATTTGACCAATTATTGACTTACAATCCTAAAATAGGAGAAGATCAAAAAGTGGATGCAATGCTTGGTTTTACTGCTCAAGAAGAGAATGTATATGGAATTGATGCATCAGGAAATACATTCCCTGATGATTTAGTTCGTTACATTGGTGCGGCCTCGATTAGATCAGCCAACTCGTATGAGAATGGATGGACTTTGATGGCTTATTTTGCGCGTGCCAACTACTCATATAAAGACAAATATTTATTGTCAGCATCGTTCAGAAGAGAGGGTAGTTCACGTTTTGGTGAATTCAATAAGTTTGGAGACTTCCCTGCAGCATCCATTGGATGGAGAGTTTCTGAGGAATCGTTTATGAAAGATTTAACTTTTATCAATGACATGAAATTGCGTGCGAGCTGGGGTGTGACGGGTAACAATAACATCGGTAACTACCCAAGCTTAGCGTTCGTAGGATTAAATAACTATATCTTAAACAATTCATTTGCACCTGGTAAAGTAATTAGTTCATTTGCCAACTCGTCATTGAAATGGGAAAAATCAGATCAATTGGATTTAGGATTTGACTTAGCTACGTTTAATAACAAATTGACTTTCACGTTTGAATACTATAGAAAGTTGACGAACGACATGTTACTTCCAGTTTCGATCCCAGCAGTTTCTGGTTTTACAACTAGTTTGGATAATATTGGCCAAGTAGAAAATAAAGGTATTGAATTAAGTGTTGATTACAGATCAAATCTTGGACCTGTAAACTTCAGAACTAATTTGAACATTTCTGCGAACAGAAGTAAAATCTTAGCGATTAAAGGAGCTAATGACATGTTGTATTACGGTAGTTTCTACGGAGGTTATAACGTAATGAAAGTAGGCCGACCAATCGGTATGATTTACGGTTACAAGAAATTGGGTATTTTCAATACGCAAGCAGAAATCGACGGTTGGGCTAAGCAAGATGGCGTTATCCCTGGGGGTATGAAATTTGCTGATACCAATGGTGACGGTGTTGTATCTTATGATACGCAAGACATGGTTGAAATTGGTAATCCAAATCCTGACTTCACTTGGGGTTGGACCGTTGCAGCAGACTACCGCAATTTTGACTTAAATGTTTTATTTGTTGGAGCTCAAAATTTCGATATCTACCGTAACATCGAAGCATCAACCATGAATATGGATGGTGTATTTAACGTGTTAACAAAGGCAAAAGATCGCTGGCGTTCAGCTGCAAATCCTGGATCTAATCCAAATGCGAAAAACTCTCAAGGAGGTACCAACTACTTTAAGTGGTCACGTGAAAGTAGCGAGCGTTATGTATATGATGGTAGCCATATTTGGTTGAAAGCGATTACATTAGGTTACACATTACCTAAGTTGAAATCAGTTTTCAGTGATGCACGTATTTTCTTTACGGCTAATAACCTATTCTTGTTTACGAACTATCCTGGAAACAATCCAGATGCGGGAGTAAGAGGTGGTACCGAATTGAACAATGACGATGAGTCATATCCAGTTCCACGTACATTAGCAGTAGGTATCAAATTAAACTTATAATGAATCGAAACATGAAAAAAATATCATTTTATATCATCTTGTCCCTTTGCTTGACACAGATATCGTGTCAAGAGGACTTTCTAAAAACCACCGATCCTACGAGAATTGGTCGAGATTTGTTTTATCAAACTCAGACTCAATTTGAACAGGCATTGAATGGTGTGTATGGTCAATTGCAAACCATTACCAACTCTGCGTATATCCAACAAGAAATGATGTCGGATAATACCACCTTTGATTTTAATCCATTAGATCGTGGTGGTGCAGCTGGTTGGGAAGCTTTTGAATATTCTACTGTAAACCAAGGAAACGGTGAAATTTCATCCCTTTGGAATAATCATTACTCAACGATGTATAATATTAATTATGCATTGGAAAAACTAGCAGCTAGTAAAATTGACGCTACAGCTAAAGGAGTTTTGGAAGGAGAATTTAAATTCATTCGTGCATACCACTATTTCAATTTGGTGCGCTATTTTGGAGATGTAGTTTTGGCTACCAAAACCTTATCAAATCCAAATGAGGCCTTTGATTTAGTTAGATCTCCACAAGCAGATGTATACAAGCAAATTTTAGCTGATTTAGCTGATGCATCAAAAATGCTTCCAGCGAAGGCTACTTTAAAAGGTCGTGCTACGCAAGGTGCTGCCCTAAGTTTATTAGGAAAAGTATACTTAACGCAGAAAAATTACGCTGCGGCTAGTTCTACGCTAAAGCAAGTGACTTCGTTAGGATATGCCTTGAACGCAAACTACAAGGATAACTTTGATCCGGCTAAAAAGAATGGGGTAGAATCTATTTTTGAAGTGCAATACCAAGGAGGAAATGATTTGGGAGAGCAAAGTAACTTCATGTATGTTTTTGCACCAAGACTTTCTGCTGGTTCTGTTACTGGTTTTGCTAACACAACGCCTAGTGGAAGAAATATCCCAACACGTGATATGATCAATGCATATGAAGCGGGAGATGTTAGAAAAGCAATTTCTGTTCAACCAGGCTATACCTTGAATGGTACTTTTGTTGGGATTCCATATGTAAGCAAATATCAATACACGCACACCATTACGGGTCGTACAGATAACAACTGGCCTGTTTTGAGATATGCGGATGTGTTATTAATGCTAGCTGAATCCATCAATGAAGCTTCGGGTCCAAATGCTGAGGCGTATGATTACTTAAACCAAGTAAGAAAAAGAGCTGGCTTAGCTGCTTTAGATGGTTTATCAAAAGATGCTTTCAGAACAGCTGTATTAAAAGAAAGACGCGTTGAATTAGCTTTCGAAAATCACCGTTGGTTTGATCTTCAAAGAACGCTTACGCCGACTCAATTGACAGCTTTCATGAATGCACATGGAGCACAAGAAAAAGCAAGTCCTACTGTGGCTAGAGGTGGAATTGCTTTCAATGCTTTAGATTATGTGTATTCAGATTTTGAATACTTCTTGCCAATTCCAGCTCCTCAAATTTTGATTAATAAAAAATTAACTCAAAATCAAGGGTATCTATAATTGGTCAATTCATTATATTTATAGTTGAATTTTACTTGCGATGTAAATCTGAAAAGGTTTACATCGCAAGTTTTTAAAAGCCTAATTAAACAATTACGTAGCAGTGCAAAATAATTTACTCAACGAGCTTTGGCAAATTTCAGGCCGACTACATCCATTAGTCGTTCATTTTCCCATCAGTTTGCTTTGGGTAGGTCTATTGCTTGAATGCATTGCATGGAGAAAAAAATCAGACCAATTTCAATCTGCCATTGGTGTGATTTTGTGGGTGGGGACAATCACCGCAGCTCTGGCCGTTGGCCTAGGTTTCATTTTAATCAATCAAGACGATTACACAGGAAATACCATTACCATTCATCAATGGTCTGGAATTGTAACCGCTATTTTATCGGGATTAACGCTTTATGCATTCATCTCTAAAGAATCAAAAAGCTACAGATTACTCTTATTTTTAACTGTTTTGGGTGTTAGTTTTGCTGGACATTATGGTGCCATGTTGACGCACGGAGAAGATTATTTAGATCTAAAAAAAGAAGAAAAAACTCAAAAAATTGCTTTGAATCCTTCACTCAATGTGGAGAAATTACAAGGTGAAATAGACCAAAATCAAAAACAAGATTTGGGTATAGAGGCTAGAAATATCTTAGTAAATCACTGCTACGATTGCCATAGCATCAAAAAATCAAAAGGGAAATTACGCTTAGATGCATTAGAATATATATTAAAAGGGGGTAAAGAAGGACCTGCCCTGGTCGTTGGCCATCCAGAAAAAAGTGAAATGATTCGTCGGATTAAACTTCCAGCAAGTGATGATGACGCCATGCCAACCAAAGGTAAAAGGTTAACTAAAAAAGAAATTGAAATATTAGAAGTGTGGGTAAAACAAGGGGCTCCTTGGCCTAACACAGCTTTAAAATCCACGACTTCAGCTGCAATTTTAGATCAAAATGACGAATTAGAAGAAAATGTTGACCGGTTCAAAAATTTAGGTTCTTCTGAGGATCGAATCATTAATACATCTGAAATGCCAGTTAAGGCACCGGAGGTTTTAAATGCAAACCAATTACAAGAATTAAATATCAACGTAAGGACGATATTGGCCCACAACTGTTATAGTTGCCATAATGCCACTAAAACAAAAGGGGGATTACGCTTAGACAAGAAAGAGTTTATTTTTAAGGGAGGTGAAAATGGCCCAATTTTAGTTGCCGGGAATCCTGAAAAAAGTGATATAATTCGCCGAGTTAAACTTCCTTTTGGTCACGATGATGCGATGCCCACCAAAGGCAAACGTTTAAGTAAAGAGGACATTGCTATGTTGGAGTACTGGATCCAACAAGGTGCCCCTTGGCCTTCAGGACCTGAAAAAAGTTTATATCGGGTGGCTGCATTAGAGCCTAGAATGCCCGCTTTGCCAAAAGCCACTGCAGGATTAAATCAACCTATTGATTTATTTGTCAATGAATATTTTAAGAAGAATAAAATTTCTTGGCAAAAATCCGTGGATGACAAAACGTATATTAGGCGCGTATATTTAGATGTTACCGGTTTAAATCCGAGCCCAGAAAGCATTAGTGATTTTGTCAAAGATACCAAAGCGAATAAAAGAGAAATATTAGTTGACAAACTTTTAGCCAACAATGAAGGATATGCCCAACATTGGTTGACGTTCTGGAACGATGCACTTCGCAATGATTATTCAGGAACGGGATACATAACGAATGGACGATTTGGAATTACCAAATGGCTTTATGGTTCATTAAAAACCAATAAGCCCTACGATAAATTTGTTAAAGAATTAATCAGTCCGACCAAAGAATCAGAGGGTTTTATCCGTGGAATTCAATGGAGAGGAACCATAAATTCTAGCCAAAGCACTGAAATGCAAGCGGCTCAAAACGTATCCCAAGTACTCTTAGGACTTAACTTAAAATGTACCTCATGCCATGATAGTTTTATCAGCGATTGGAAGTTGGACGACGCCTATGCATTCGCTAACGTATTCTCAAGCAAAACCTTAGAAATTCATCGCTGTGATTTGCCAACGGGCCGTATGGCTGGTTATGGGGTGTTATATAATTCACTAGGAAAAATTAAAGAGACCAACATTACCGCGGAGCGATTGGTATCATTGGCTGATATTTTAGTTCAAAAGAAAAATGGACGTTTATACAGAACGTTGGTTAACCGCGTGTGGGCCCAATTAATGGGAAGAGGAATTGTGGAGCCCGTTGACATGATGGACAATGAACCTTGGAGCCAAGATTTATTAGATTGGCTAGCCTCTGACTTTACGGCCAATGGTTATGACATGAAGCGATTAATGAGACAAATTTTGATCTCTAAAACCTATCAAACTCCGGCCATGGGTCTTAAAGAATCACAAATGTTGACCGCATCAAACTTTGTATTTAAAGGCATCATGAAACGCAGAATTACAGCAGAACAATTTGCGGATGCGGTAAGTCAATCCTTTTTTCCACTTTACACGGATTCCGCTTTAGTTAAAAAAATGTTGCCTGCCGATATTAAAAATGACATTCCATTTGTCCGAGCCTCCTTGGTCAAAAACGATCCTTTTTTAACTGCCTTAGGAAGACCCAATCGAGAAAATGTTTCCACTAGCCGTATTTCGCAGGCCAATTTACTTCAGGCGCTAGAATTGACTAATGGTAACAAATTCAATTTAACCTTGCGAAAGGGCGCAGAAATTTGGGCGCAAAAATATCAAACGGGAGAATCTCTAGTTAAGGCCTTATATTTGAAGGCTTTAGGAAGAGAACCTAGTCTTAAAGAAATGACCTTAGCGGTAAAATATATCGGGAAAAAGCCAAGTGTGGAAGGGATACAAGATTTAGTTTGGGCGGTTACTTTACTCCCTGAATTTCAATTAATTATTTAATTTTATTGCGATGAAAAACCAATGGAATAGAAGAGAGTTTTTACAAAATACCAGCGCTGCTACCATAGCGGCTTTGGGTATGAGTTCTCCTATTGCGAGTTTAATGGCGGATCCAACGAGCCCATTAGCCAAAAAAGCGGCGACAGCAGATACCGTTATTTTGTTATGGATGGCTGGTGGAATGGCACATACAGAGACGTTTGATCCCAAAAGATATACTCCTTATGAAAAAGGAATGGAGGGAAATCGTGTGTTAAGTACGTTCAAATCAATGCCAACGGCCATAGATGGAGTTAACTTTTCAGAAGGTCTTCAGTCCGTCGGAAGTGTAATGGATAAAGGAACGGTGATCCGCTCTTACGTGGCTGCAGATTTAGGCCACATCCTTCATTCGCGTCATCAATACCACTGGCATACCAGTTACGAACCCCCACAATCCGTAGCCGCACCTCATATTGGGGCTTGGATTTCAAAAGAATTGGGACCTAAAAATCCGGTAATTCCTTCCTTCATCGACATAGGCCAGCGCTTTACAGTAGGCGAAGCAGAAGAATTAAAAGCATTTCACACCGCTGGATTTTTGGGCAATGAGCACGGACCATTTTTGATTCCGGATCCAAGCCAAGGTTTAGAAAGTGTGCGTCCACCGGTGGGAATGAACATGAAACGATTTGAAAGTCGAAATCAATTATACAATAATTTAATCTCGCAAAGTGCGCATGGCGAATTTGGAAGTGATTACCAAAAAGAATCCTTGCGTCGTTCCATGGAGCAGGCCTACATTTTATTGAATTCGCCAGAGTCGAAGGCCTTCAATTTGAGCACTGAGCCAAAAGAAATTTATGATATTTATAACACAGGTCGTTTTGGTTTGGGTTGTTTATTAGCGCGAAGATTGACGGAAAAAGGAGCCAGATTCATTAGTGTAACAACTGAGTATGAGCCGTTTTTTGGTTGGGATACCCATGAAAATGGCCACACCAGATTAGAAGGAATGAAGCGGATGATTGATGGTCCCATTGCCCAATTGATCAAAGACTTAGACAAAACAGGCCATTTGGATCGCACATTGGTGATTTTAGCCAGTGAATTTAGTCGGGATATGATGGTGGAAGGCCGACCAGACCTTAAAGTTCAGGAACAAGTGAGACAACCTGAAATCCTAAATGACATTAAGTTTTACGGAATGCATCGTCACTTTACGGATGGATGCTCGATTTTAATGTGGGGGGGTGGCATCAAGAAAGGCCATGTGTATGGCAAAACAGCGGATGAGCGTCCATGCAAAACCATTACAAATCCAGTCAAAATTGACGGCATCCATCAAACGATTTACCATGCCCTAGGCATCAAACCTGATACTCAATATGAAATTGAAAAACGACCATTCTACACCACACCGGATGGAAAAGGAAAAGTCGTACAAGATCTTTTGGCCTAATGAAACATAAAAAATTACTCTTATTTTCAGTTGTTTTAATCTCCATCATTTGGACCTTTAATGCATGCAATCGAAATTCGGGCGTGCAGGAATCTGAGGAGGAAATGCCGAATGAGATTAGTTATAATTTTGATGTACGTCCCATTTTATCGGACAAATGCTTTGCCTGTCATGGACCTGATGCCAAAAAACGCCAAGCAGGTTTACGCCTAGATGACCCAGCATTAGCATTCCAAGCATTAAAAGAACATCCAGGAGCACATGCTTGGGTGGCTGGTGAACCCAACGAATCAGAGGCATTCTTACGAATGACCACCAAAGACTCAACTAAATTAATGCCGCCGGCGACGTCCAACCTAAAATTAAATGGGTATGAGATATCGGTGATCAAAAAATGGATTAAACAAGGAGCAAAATATGAGAAGCACTGGTCTTTTGTCGCTCCCAAAAAACCCGCATTACCCGAAATAGACAATGAGTCTTGGGCAAGAAATGAAATCGATTATTTCATCGCAGAAAAACAAGAACAAAAAGGGTTAAAGCCGAACGAGGAAGCCGATAAAGAGCGCTTATTAAAGCGACTAAGCATCGACTTAACGGGCTTGCCACCTACCCTTTCCATGATGGACCGATTCATGGCAGATAAAAGTCCGAATGCGTACGAGAAGATGGTCGACGAGCTTTTGAAAAATCCAGCCTATGGGGAAAAGATGGCTATTTACTGGCTTGATTTAGCTAGATATGCGGATTCCCATGGCTACCAAGATGATGGATATCGCACGCAATGGCCTTGGAGAGACTGGGTTATTTATGCCTTAAATAAAAATATGCCGTATGACCAGTTTGTTACTTGGCAACTAGCCGGCGACTTTCTCATCAACCCAGCTAGACCTAATCAAACAAAAGAATTATTACTCGCCACGGGTTTCAACCGAAACCACAAGATCACAGAAGAGGGAGGAGTCATTCAGGAAGAATATCGCTTAAGCTACGTAACGGATCGAAATGACTTATTTGGTAAAGCATTTTTGGGCATGACCCTAGAATGTGCACATTGCCATGACCATAAATATGATCCATTTTCGCAGAAAGATTACTACAAAATGTTTGCCTTTTTTAACAACATCAAGGAGGTCGGCATCGAATCGGTGATTGGTGGTCCAGAGACCTATGCGAAAAAACCATTGATGGAAATTAGCAACGATGATGTAAAAAACATCTTGAAGTTCATTAACAAACAAGACACGAATCGATTGATTGTATCCGTCATGACCGACATGGACACGGCAAGAAAAACTTTCATTTTAAAACGGGGTGCCTATGATGCACCTGGTGACGAAGTGAGTCCTGGAACGCCTAATTCCATTTTACCATTCAATAAAAATTATCCGAAAAACAGGCTGGGATTATCCAAGTGGTTATTTGACAGAAAAAATCCGTTAACTGCCAGAGTGTTTGTCAATCAAATTTGGCAAGAGTTTTTTGGCAAAGGCATCGTGAAAACGACTGGCGACTTTGGTATGCAAGGGGAATTGCCGACACATCCTAAATTACTGGATTGGCTAGCCGTCGATTTCATGGAACATGGCTGGAATGTTAAGCGCCTTGTGAAACAAATGGTTGCTTCTGCAACTTATAGGCAATCAGCCATTACCAACCCTGAAAAATTAGCCAAAGATCCCGAGAATATCTATTTATCTAGATCATCTCGTTACCACGTAAATGCTGAGAATATCAGAGACATCGTGCTTGCAAGCAGCGGACTTTTGGTTCCTAAAATTGGTGGGCCGAGCGTTAAACCTTATCAGCCACCTGGATTATGGGAAGGAGCTACTTCTGGCCGTGGGTTATTGTCTATTTACGTGCAAGACCATGGGGAAAGTTTGTACCGAAGAGGAATATATACCCTAATCAAGCGGACCGTTCCACCGCCGACAATGAGTATTTTTGACGCCAGCAATCGAGATTTATGTGAAGTGAAAAGGCTGAAAACAAATACGCCATTGCAAGCGCTGATGATGCTGAATGACCCAACGGTTTTGGAGGCATCCCGAGTGTTAGCCGCGAAACTACTCACGGAAAAAAGCAATCCAGCGGATAAAATCAAAAAGGCTTTTCGAATGATTGTGTGTCGAAATCCATCTGAAAAAGAGTTGGGCGTGTTAAATACCTACTTCCTAAGTCAAAGAGCTAAAATTACCCAAGGACAGGCAAGCAAAATTTTAGCGGTGGGGGAATATCCAATCGCGGCCAACGTAGATAAAAAACTTTTAGCTGCCATGATGCGTGTAGTTAATACCATTTATAATTTAGAGGAAACCATTACTAAATCTTAAGCTATGGAGAAGGAAATATTAGAACATGGTTTGAATTTTAATCGGCGACGATTCCTTTCCACGATGAGTTTAGGTTTAGGAAGTGTGGCCTTAGGTTCCTTGATGATTCCCGGTTTGCTCAATGGAGGAGATCGCGAAGAGTCGGGATTTACACCGGGCATTCCTCATTTTGCTCCTAAGGCAAAGCGCGTTATTTATTTGTTTCAAAATGGAGCACCCTCTCAGTTAGAGACCTTTGATTACAAGCCCAAATTATGTGAAATGTATGGAATGGATTTACCTCCTTCCGTACGTGGAGAGCAGCGATTGACGGGAATGACAGCGAATCAAGCAACATTTCCATTGGCCGCCTCATTTGCAAATTTCAAGCAATATGGTAAGTCTGGGACTTGGATCAGTGATATCATGCCCTATACCTCCAAAATTGTGGATGATATATGCGTGGTTCGGTCGATGTACACAGAAGCTATCAACCATGATCCGGCCTTGACTTTTTTACAAACGGGGTCCCAACAAGGAAACAGGCCTAGTATGGGAGCTTGGTTGAGTTATGGATTAGGAAATGAGAACAAAAATTTACCGGATTTCACGGTTTTATTATCGAGGGGAATTGGGAATGGCCAGGGCGTGTATTCCAAACTTTGGTCGAACGGATTTTTAGATTCCATCCACCAAGGCGTCCAATTTTCTAAAGGGGAAGATCCCGTTTTATACATCAAAGATCCTGCGGGAATGGCCAGGGGCGAACGTAGAGAAATGTTGGACCAACTGGCCCAATTAAACCAAATGTCCTACGAGGAATTTGGGGATCCAGAAATTACGGCCAAAGTAAAGCAATATGAAATGGCCTATCGGATGCAAACGGCAGTACCAGAAGTAATGGATTTGTCCAAAGAATCAGATGATATCGTTAAACTTTATGGACCCGATTGTTTGGTTCCGGGTACCTTTGCGGCCAATTGCTTATTGGCCCGTAAATTATCCGAAAATGGTGTTCGCTTTGTTCAATTATATCATCAGGGTTGGGACCAACATGGAAACCTTCCTTTTGAAATTAAAAGTCAAGCCAAAGATGTGGATCAAGCCTCCGCTGCGTTAGTAACCGATCTAAAACAAAGAGGTTTATTAGATGAAACGTTGGTTATTTGGGGTGGGGAATTTGGACGCACAAGTTATAGCCAAGGGAAATTGACCCCAGAAAATTATGGTCGAGATCATCATCCAAGATGTTTCAGTATTTGGATGGCGGGTGGTGGAATCAAACCGGGTATGGTCTATGGCGAAACCGATGAATTAGGATATAATATCATTAAAAACCCTGTCCATGTCCATGATTTCCAAGCAACAGTCTTGCACACATTAGGTTTAAATCATGAAAAATTAATCTTCAAACATTTAGGAAGGCGATATCGATTAACAGACATTTCTGGAAAAGTAGTTAGAGATATCTTAAGCTAGGTTGAGTATGAATAAAAAATGGAGGGGTATCGTTGAACAATTTGTACTTATATCTGCGGTATTTTTAATTTTCTTATTAGCGTTTGAGGAAAAAATCGTTGTTCCTGTATGGCTGCAGTCCTTTGGACGATTACATCCACTCATCCTACATTTTCCAATCGTTTTATTGGTATTGTTGTTGGCTTGGGAGTTTTTCCGATTTACTCGTAAAAACACCCCTTGGATTGACACCGCTGAGCAATGGGTTTCGGATGCTTGGATTGTAGGTGCGGCACTCACTGGAATGACAACAATTTTTGGTTTATTTCTTTCAAAAGAGTCTGGTTATTCTGGAGATACCTTATTCTGGCATAAGTGGACTGCTGTTTCCTTGTTTATCGTATTTAGTGGCACATATTGGCTTAGAAATTTATCCATTTACCAACCATTGAATTCGCGCATTTTAATTGGATTCATTTCCGTTTTACTTATCTCAACCGGCCATTTTGGATCAGAACTTACGCATGGAGAAGGTTTTGTTTTGGAGCCTTTCCAACAAGGAAAACAAATCTACCTAGAGGATGCCTTGGTTTTTGAACACATGATCAACCCCATTTTACAGAATAAATGTGTCAGTTGCCATAATCCCGAAAAGAAAAAAGGGGGCCTCGATTTATCCAGCAAGGAAGGTATTTTAAAAGGGGGTAAATCCGGCAAATTATTCGTCACTGGAAAACCAGAAACAAGCCTCTTATTAGAGCGAATTCACCTTCCTTTAGAAGACAAAAAACATATGCCTGTCTCAGGGCAACCGCAGTTGAGCGATGAGGAGAAGATGACTTTAGCGCTTTGGATCAAAGAAAATGCAACATTTACCAAAAAGGTTTTGGAATTGCCTACGACAGATTCACTCCGAATCATGGGGAATAGGTTATTTGTTTCAGTTAATGATGATTCTCAAAATTATGATTTTTCTGAAGCGAGTCAGGAAACCATCGATCAATTAACGAACGAATACCGAACCATCGCTCCTCTTGCAAAAAACTCGCCGGCCTTGCGCGTTCATATCTTCAATAAAAATGAATTTAATTCCAAAAAATTGGAGGAATTGGTCGCCATCAAAGAACAAATTGTCTTCTTGAGTGTCGCAAAAATGCCTGTTAAAGATTCCGATTTGTTGACCATTGCAAAATTTGAAAATTTAGAGCGATTAGAATTGAACTTTAGCAATATTACGGCCAAGGGTCTTTTGGCGCTTAACACGTTAACTCATTTAAAAAGCATTTCGCTATCTGGGACGCAAGTAAATTACCAAGATTTACAAATAGCTATGCAAGGAATGAAAAAACTTCAGGCCATTTATCTTTGGGATACACCACTCACTGCAGATGACCTAAAAGTATTATCGGCTAAATTTAAAACAGTCCAAATTATAGGTGGATTTAAAGATGACGGCAAAAATCCATTAAAATTAAATCCGCCCGAGTTAAGAAATACATCGACTATTTTTGATACCGAAGCGCCTTTGACCTTATTTCATACGATTAAGGGAGTTGAAATCCGCTATACGATGGATGGCTCACCCATCGATAGTATAAAATCAGCCATTTTTGATGGAAAAGTGAAAATTAATTCCAACACGAGAATTCGAGCGAGAGCGTTTAAAGCAGGCTGGATCGGAAGCGATGAAGCTGTTTTTGAATATTATAAATGTGCGATAAAGCCCGATAGTGTAACGGTTGTACTACCTTTAAATCGGGTGCATCAGGCCAATGGACCAAAATCGTTTTTCGACCGAAACTTAGGGACGTTTAGTGCCAATGCTCCTGCTTGGGCTAATTTTTGGACCGGTGTTCGAAATAATGACATGGAGTTAAATTTAAATTTCAAAACTCCAAAAACAATTTCCATTGTTTCCCTACGGATTATGGAAGAGCTAAGCACAGGAATTTTCCCTCCTCAATCCATCGAGATATGGGGAAAAACAAATGCGAATGGTCCATTTAAGCGAATTCATATAATGAAAGTTCCCGTTCCTAAGGAAACGAGATTCCACGAGTTATATGCCATCGATGTGAAATTTAAACCCACTAACTTTAGTGAACTAAAAATTATTGCAAAACCACTTGAAAAAATCCCACAATGGCACGGAGCGAAAGATAAAAGAGCGTTACTTCTAGTAGATGAAATCTTTTTAAATTAATGATCATGAAATTTCGATACTTAATTTTTACTTTTCTTTTGTTTGCTGTGTCCCAATTGCATGGACAAGAAATTGCTTCCAAGGCCAGTTACCTGGAAAAAATCAAAGCAGAAATGTTAGTAGAATGGCCTAAAAATAGGACGATCAATTTAGTTTTTCATGGTCATTCTGTTCCGGCTGGATATTTTAAAACACCGGTGGTTAATACGCTAGCATCTTATCCCTATTTGGTTTTAAAAGATATCAAATCAGCTTATCCGTTGACCGTAGTCAATGTTATCAACACGTCAATTGGGGGAGAACACTCAGAAAGTGGACTTAAAAGATTTGAGGCTGACGTGCTGACGCACAAGCCTGATGTATTGTTTATTGATTACGCACTGAATGATCGAGGTATGGGTTTAGAGCGAGCCAAAGCGGCATGGGAAAAAATGATTCGCTTAGCTTTAGAAAAAAACATTAAAGTTATTTTATTGACCCCTAGTCCAGACCAAAGAGTGGACATCAAGGACGATCTTTCGATATTAGACCAACATGCGAACCAAATCAAAGAACTAGCGAAAAGCTTTCAAATCGGTTTGATCGATACGTATGCGCTGTATAAAAACAAAGTAAAAAGCGGCAGTAATTTAGTCGACTATATGTCCCAGGTAAATCACCCGAATGAAAAGGGACACCAAATGATTACGGACGAAATCATGGGTTATTTTAAATAAAAAAAATCCGCTCGAACTGAGCGGATTTTTTTTATTTAAAATACCAGACTACAATTTCTTGATCTTAATATTTCTAAACCAAACTGGATTTCCGTGATCTTGTAGCGCTATGCGTCCTTTCATATTTAAACCAAAAGCAGGCATAGTCTTAAATTTTGAACCAGCAATCATCGCTTTCCAATTCGCATCGTCATAACGTGTTTCTACTACCTTCACACCGTTCAGATATTGTTGTAACAAACCGCGATTACATACAATGCGTGCTGTGTTCCATTCGCCAACAGGCTTCACTGGCTCAGAAGATGATTTAATTAAATCATATAAATCCCCAGAACGGTGATTAAATATTTTCCCATCTGGATGGCCATCATTATCAAGAACCTGCATTTCAGGACCTGTATTATACGTACTGTGGTATTTTAGGTCTTCCGTTACATTGAAGATAATTCCTGAATTTCCATTTTTTGAAATTCTCCACTCCACTGAAAAATCATAATTTTCAAACTCTGCATCCGTCACTAAATCACCTCTTTCTTTTTTAGTCATATCAAAAGAAATGACACCATCCTCAACGGTCCAACAATTCCCAATCATTCCTGGCTTGTTATAGGTATGCCAACCAGCCAATGTCTTTCCGTCAAATAATAATTGGAACCCAGCCTTTTTTTCCTTAGCAGTCAATGAATTTAAGCTTTGAGCAAATGCCATCAAGCCAAAAGTCATTAGCGCACATGTTAATATCAGTTTTTTCATTGTAAATAAGTTTTATGAATTGCAATACTACTAAAAGAAATGAAATTTTTAATACTTCCATTTAAATTTTGAATAAAAAAGAGGGGGCAAAACTCCCATAATTCTTCGTAAATTGCACACTAATTTGAATTGAATGAAAACAAAAGTAAAACCAAAAGCTTCCATCAACATCGTTACCCTAGGTTGTTCGAAAAACCTCGTTGACTCGGAAGTACTTTATACCCAACTCAAAGGCAATGGCCTAGAAGTGACGCATGAAGCTAAAAAGGACACTGCATCCATTGTTGTGGTCAACACTTGTGGTTTTATTGACAATGCAAAACAAGAATCCATCGATACGATCTTACGATACGTAGACGCAAAGGAAGCTGGGAAAATAGATAAATTATATGTCACGGGTTGTTTATCGCATCGATACAAGGACGATTTAGAAAAAGAAATACCCTTGGTTGACGCTTTCTTTGGGACCAATGAATTACCTAGGTTACTTAAGGCCTTAAAGGCAGATTATAAACACGAGTTAGTAGGCGAAAGGTTTCTAACCACACCCGCGCATTTTGCCTATTTGAAGATTGCTGAGGGCTGCGATCGACCCTGTAGTTTTTGTGCAATCCCCATCATGCGAGGAAAACACGTTTCTAGAAATATGGACGAATTGGTTTTAGAAGCCAATTCATTAGCTAAAAAAGGAACCAAAGAATTAATCTTAATTGCCCAGGATTTAACCTTTTACGGATTAGATTTAAAAGGGGGTCAAACAGGCGGGCGCAAGTTAAAAGAATTATTAGAACGACTTTCAGACGTCAATGGAATCGAATGGATTCGCTTGCAATATGCCTATCCGGCAGGCTTCCCTCTGGAAATTCTAGACACAATGGCTGAGCGTGAAAATATTTGTCGCTACTTAGATATGCCCTTACAAAGTGGTTCAGATGCGATGCTGAAGCACATGCGCCGAGGAATCACCCGCGAAAAAACAGAAGCACTGATCGAAACGATACGTGAAAAAGTTCCAGGAATTGCCTTGAGAACTACCTTGATTTCTGGTTATCCAGGTGAAACGGAAGCTGATTTTGAGGAGACCTATTCGTTTGTTGAACGAATGCGATTTGACCGTTTGGGTATCTTTAATTATAGCCATGAAGAAAATACGCATGCCTATTTGGTGGAGGATAATGTACCAGAGGACGTAAAACAAGAGAGGTCGGATGAAATCATGGCACTCCAACAAACCATTTCGGAAGAGTTGAATCAAGCAAAAGTAGGCCAAACGGTGAAAGTTTTGGTCGACCGAAAAGAGAGTGGATATTTTGTTGGCCGAACCGAATTTGACAGCCCAGAAGTTGATAACGAAGTCCTAATCCCAGCCGAACAATATGCAAGGCTTGGTGATTTTGTTCATGTTAAAATCAATAAGGCAGAGGAGTTTGATCTATATGGAGATATTGTTAATATCTAGGAATACTTGGGTCAATTTTTAAAGACCATGCATCTATTCCTCCCATCACATTATAAAGGTTAGTAAAACCCTTTTCTTGTTGTAAAAATCGGATCACGTGGGCTGATCTCATCCCATGATGGCACATAACAAGGCACTTTTTATGGACCGGCAAGTTCGCTGTATTATGGGGAACCTTGTGCATCGGTATTTGTAATGTATCAGGAATAGAAGCGATGGCAAATTCGTCCATTTCCCTAACATCTAAAATATAAGCTGCGTTTTGTTGCAATAAGGCTTGTGCTTCGTCGACTTGAATTTCCCGCACTACATCTAAATTCGTTTTAGGAAAAATGCTTTCGGCTGCATTAGCTTCTCTGTCCACTTTAAAGTGCTTCATCGACATGTCGCGAGCATCCCACCGAAGAAGAGCACCCTGTGCTGGAGATGAAAAACCGGCCAAATAAAAGATCGCCTCCTTTGCTTGTAAAAGGCCCATTATCCCGGGTATGAATCCCAGAACACCCACCTCATCGCAATTTGGAATCTCCGACATATTAGGCGACTCAGGGAATAAACACCTGTAAGTTGCCGTGCGTGTTCCATTAGCCAATAGCGCATTACAAACACTTAATAAACCTTCCCAAGCGTGAATGGCCGCATATACAAATGGCTTATCCAAGGAAACGCAATAGTCATTAATTAAATAACGGGAAGTGAAATTATCTGTACAATCCAGCACCAAATCTACTTTTTGAATAAATTCAACCGCATTTTCATGCGTTAATTTAACTTGAAAACTTTGAACGCTGATGTCTGGATTTAAGTCCTTTAAATATTTTTGGGCTAATTTGGATTTAGACTGCCCCACCTCAGAAGAGCTATAGATCACTTGTCGGCCCAAATTGGATAAATCGACCGCATCGGGATCCACGATACTGATCTGACCTATGCCGGCAGCCGCCAAATAAGGAAGTGCGCCTACACCCAAGCCTCCCGCGCCCACAACTAAAACATGAGAAGCCTTTAATGCAAGCTGTTTCTCTATGCCCCATTCAGGAAGTTTCAACTGCTTCTGGTATCGACTAAGTTCAGATGGTGTCAACATATTAAATAAAAAAAGCCTCCTTGAAATTCAAGGAGGCTAATTTCGTTAATTTTTATTAAAAACTATACGCTCAATGTACCTTTACGTGCAGATTGAATTAAAGTTTTCTCAAAACCATTCTTATTGATGGTACGAATTGCCTTCGCAGAAACTTTCATACGAACCCAAACACCTTCAGATTCTAAGAAAAATTTCTTCGTTTGCAAGTTTGGAAAAAACTTACGTTTTGTCTTATTATTAGCGTGAGAAACGTGGTTTCCTACTCTTGTTCTTTTTCCTGTTAATTGACAAACCTTTGCCATAATGATCTATTTTAATTTTTGCTTATGCCTTTAAATACTATTGTAGTTAAAAGGGATTGCAAAAGTAGAAATATTTTTTGAAAAACACAATCCTCTTCGTAAAAATTATAAAATGTAATTCCCTTTCCGAGTCAATGCGTATATTTGAACATGAGAAAGCCGAGTTCTCCAAAATCAAGTCAAAAATCTTTCCTAAAAAAGTTCATTTCTTCGCTTATTTGGCTCGGAACTTTGCCCCTTTGTCTGTATACAATTCTTACGTATCTACTAAGTTACTCCCTCGTGATTGACCATTGGCTTGCCGGGTTTATCATGATGACGATGCCATATGCCCAAGTATTATGTTTTATTTCTTTATTGTTTTGGTTATTCCAAAGGGCAAAAAGAGCGCTATTGCCTCTGACCGTTTTATTGTTAGGCTATAGTTTTATTCAAAGAAGTTTCGTTTTAAATAGCCCAAATGCCTTAGTTAAGAATTCCGTTAAGGTCTTGAGCTATAATGTATACGGCATGTATTCCAATAATTATGAAGCAAAAAAGGAATCTTTAGTCAAGCTAAAAGCATTTATGTTAGATTATTCAGCGGATATAAAATGCTTTCAGGAATTTTATTCCAATACGGATCGAAAATCCTACAGAAGCATCGCCATGATGTCAGAGCAATATCCCAATTATGCCTTTTTCCCTTTAAGAGAAGATCTTTTTGATGAAAATGAGAAGATGGGATTAGCCATTTTCACTAAATATCCCATCATCCACAAGGAAGGAAAACAATTTGCTAATTCCGCAAATGGGTATTTGTTGGCCGACCTAGTCATCAACCAAGATACCGTTAGAATTATCAACCTCCAATTGTGGTCCATGGGTATCCGAGTAGGAAAAGTGACTGGAAAGATTAGAGATCAAGATTACGAAGATGCCAAAAAAGAAGGTAGGGGAATTATTGCCTCACTCCGAAAAGGTTTTATTCATCACCGAGATGAAATGAATCAGATTAATCGATTAATCCAACAAAGCCAATTTCCGGTTATTGTCGTAGGTGATTTAAATGAAACCCCCTACGGCTGGGCCTATGGAACCATTCGAGAACGTTTAAAAAATTCTTTTGAAGAAGCTGGTCGCGGCTTTGGCTTTACTTTGAACAGAAGTCCTTATGTCGTTCGGATCGACAACCAATTTTTCTCCGACGATTGGAAGATCGTCCAATTTAGAACTCTCCGAAATATCCATTATTCAGACCATTTTCCTTTGATTGGCGATTACATATTGAAGAAAAATGAAAGCGGGAACTAAACAATTATGGAAAGTTTTAGGTACTACTTTTGGGGTAGCCGTTACCCTAGGGGGAACGATTGGAACCGGAATTTTACGTAAACCAGGCCCCATCGCGGCATCTCTTCATGACCCACTATTAATTATTTCTCTTTGGGTTTTAGTAGCCGTTTATGCCCTTTTGGGTGTTAGTTGTGTATTGGAATTAAGTTTATCCATTCCCAAAGCAGGTGCTTGGTATGGCTACGCTGAACGCGCCTTCGGTCGATATATTGGGTTTTTAGTGGGGCTTTCTAGTTGGCTCGGCACCGTCACAGCCCTCGGTTTTGGTGCTTATACTTTCTCAGAATACCTGGCCATTCTTTTCCCTTTTTTATCAAGTTATCTAGTTTACTGCAGTTTAGGAATTTTAATTTCGCTCTGGCTTTTTCATCAATTAGGTGTGGTATTAGCTGGAAAATCACAGGAATGGCTCAGTGGAATTAAAGCTGTTGCCCTATTGCTTTTTATTGGCATCTGCGCATTCATGGGAAATGGCGGTGTCATCTCCGAAAGGCCATCCGCTCCCATAGGTCTCCCTTTGTGGTCTGGTATTATGACAGCATTGCTATCCATTTTCTACGCGTTTGACGGTTGGCACACCGCCGCCTACTTCACCGAAGAAAACAAAAACCCAGAAAAAAGTATGCCTAAATCGATGTTTATAGGCGTGATCGTGGTAGCCTTGATTTACATCATGATCAATATCGCCATTTTATACAGCCTTCCTTTTTCTATTTTAAGCCAAAGCAAATTGGCCGCCGCCGATACCATGACCTATATTTTTGGTGCCAATATGGGAAGGTGGATCACATTATTCTTGATGGTCAGTATATTAGGAATTTTAAATACACAAGTCATGTTTGCGCCAAGAGTCATTTTTTCGATGAGTCGGGATGGCCTATTTTTTAAAAAAGCCAGTGAAATAAATGCCGTCGGCAGCCCAAGTTTCGCCACCCATATCACGCTAGTACTCGCGTGCCTATTTTTATTAGCTGGGAAGGAAATAAATGAAAGGCTTTCAGATATTGCCACGTTCTTTTTTGTCGCAAGTTATTTGTCGGGATTTGCGGCGTTAGTCCAACTAAGAATAAAGGAACCCCAATTGGCCAGACCATATCGAGTTTGGGCATATCCCTATTTGCCCATCTTACTGGTGTTTTTGTCCTCCCTGTTTTTATTAGGTACTTTATTGACGAACCAACAAAGCATCCTGTACGTCTTGATTTTTATTGGACTCAGTTATGGAATTTATCATCAATTCCTAAAAAAGAATTAATCTAAATTTTTAAGAAAATCAATTACATCACGCTTGCTTTGCGAGACAGAATGATTGGCCAAATTAGTCATAATGGAAAAGACATAAGTTTTCCCTTTTGAATTTTGGAAAAAACCTGAAAGGTCATACGTATTACTAAAAGAACCTGATTTAGCCCAAATGATGTGATCATCCGATTTCAGTTTAATGCTTTTCAAAGTCCCTGTTTTCCCAGTTTGCGGCAACAGAAATTGTAGCTTATCCATGCCAAATTGTTGATGTAAGGACCTCAATACCTCAATAAAATCCATCGGTCTAAATAAATTATAACGCGATAAACCTGATCCGTCAACCCATCGAGCTGCTTTCAAAAATTCATAATTAGACTCCTTTTTCAATTTGGCAATGATGTCTTGTGCCCCACCCGTCCATTGGTTCTTGGCCCCAATTAACAACAATAATTGCTCTGCAATCATATTATCGCTATTGTGAAGCATGGGGACATACAAAGAATCCAACAAACCGAAATACTGAATTTTGGCCAATGGATTTATCGATTTTCGTTGAACTACAACCTCCCTTTTTAATGTATCGGCCAATAATTTTGCTGTCAAAGCAGCAGAAGTCACAAAGGGAACTTGTTGGGCTTTCAATTCTGACTTCGAAATCGGTAACGTAAACTCATTTGTTAAGCGATCCCTGAGTACATAATTATCGGTATTATTTCCCGAAATAGCTGATTTGAAAAAACGAGGAAAAACCTCCCATTGCTGATTTTTAAATGTAAAAGTGGCGAGATTTCCGTACAAAGGTAGAGGAGAAATTTCCGCTGAATAACTGTCATTGTAGTCATCCCATGACCAACCTAAGCCCAAAGGGGGAATTTCCTTTTGAGGCGCACAATAGACAAGCACCTTCTTTGATTTGCTTAAATAATCAATTAGGGACGTATTTTTAAGTGATGGATTTAAATGAGTGGGATCACCTGTACCCCAAAAAAATAGAGAATCCTTTGCTTCATGGTAAGCAAAGGATGGGATAGAATCTCCTAAAAAAGAATGGGCCATTAAAAAAGTTGCCAATTTAACATTGGAAGCAGGCATGAAAAACTGATCTGCTTGATGCGAAAAAACAACCTTACCAGAGTTTAACTCTTCAATAACAAGGCCACTTGATTGCTTGGAAAGCGGTGATTTTTGAAAAGTTTTTGACCAATGAATTTGGGTACAAGAAAATAAATTAGTCAGTATGGCAACAACACAGATCCCCCGGACAAATTGATTTAGCATATAATAATATTCAATGTTAGGTAAAGGTAAAAGGTTCTCCTAAAAATCGATAATTTTGGGTTAAATTTTAGACAATTATGTTGGTTGGCTTCGTCATTTTTTATCTCCTATTAAACCTAATTGTAGGTTGGTGGGCGAGCAAAAAAGTTCATTCTACACAGGACTTCATATTGGCAGGCAGATCGCTTCCCTTTGCTTTAGCCACGATGGTGACTTTTGCCACATGGTTTGGGTCCGAAACAATGCTAGGAGCTCCTCGCGAATTTGTTCATGGAGGAGTATTAGCCATTATAGAAGAACCGTTTGGAGCTGCCTTAGGCTTGCTCATCGTGGGCTCGATTTACGCCAAAAAACTGTATCCACTTCCTGTATTAACATTTAGCGATTATTTCAGAATTCGATTTGGGGCTCTATCTGAAAAACTATCTGCTATCGTGATGATCCCCTCGTATTTCGGTTGGATTTCAGCCCAATTAGTCGCATTGGGAATGACTTTGCATTTACTTTTGCCCATCCCAACTGAAATGGGAATCGTGATAGGTGCGGTTTTAGTCATGACTTACACGCTATTAGGTGGCATGTGGTCGATCACTATCACCGATTTTTTACACAATATCATTTTGATCATTGGCCTCCTCTTTTTAGCCTATTTATTGTTGGACAAAGTTCCTGATTGGGGATTATTTATTGACCAACAACCCACTGGCTTCTTTCGATTTATTCCCAAAGAAAACACCTGGGTAGATTGGTTGACCTATAGCGCGGCGTGGATGACAATCGGTTTAGGGTCTATACCCCAACAAGATATTTTCCAAAGGGTGATGTCTGCAAAAAATGCCAAAATTGCCTCAAAAGCTAGTTTGGCTGCGGGAATGATGTATTTAACCATCGCAATGCTTCCCTTGGTCATTGCATTAGTTGCCGTAAGACTTTACCCTAGTTTACTGGCAGAAGATGATTTATTAATACCAAATCTTGTAATGAAATTTACCCCCTATGGAGTTCAAATATTATTTTTAGGTGCCTTGCTTTCCGCCTTATTAAGCACAACTAGTGGGGCTATATTAGCACCTGCAAGTGTATTGGGAGAAAATTTATTGAAACCGATGCTTAAAAAGCCTGACGACAAAAAGGTTTTAATATACATTAGAATTTCCGTTGTCCTAGTCACTGGAGCGTGCATTTGGATGGCGATTAGCAGGCAAAATATTTTTGAGTTAGTCAGTGAGGCATCAGCTTTTAGCCTTGTGTCGTTATTTATCCCCTTAAATGCTGGATTATGGTGGAAAAAAGCGAGCGCGATGGGCTCGCACCTAAGTATGATGGCAGGGCTATTGGTCTGGATTTATTTTAATTTCATCCATCCGAATGACATTCCATCCGTATGGTATGGTTTAGTAGCCAGTGTGATTGGATTACTAGTAGGCACAGCTTTTTATCCGGCAAATCTCGTTAAACCCAACGCTGATCTATAGCGCCAATATACTTCCCAGGTTTTTGAAGAAACAACATGTCTTGTAATTCTACCGACACATTCGGATACATGTTTAATTTGGTAATTTCTGAAATCGACACCCAAACTAATTCAATGGCACTTGTTTGATCCGCTTGAAGAATCGGAATTCCGGCAATAATTTTACCTTCAAATAATAAATGAACAGAAGCGTCTCTTTTATCTGAGGCTAAAATTTCCCCCACCATCAAGATATTTCCAACCTCCACTTCGATCGCTAATTCCTCTTGGCACTCACGAATAATCGTTTCTGGGAAAGTTTCACCTGGATCTGGATTGCCTCCTGGTAAATTGTAAACAAATTCTGTACCATATTGGTACTTCATCAATAAAATGTGATTTCGTTCTACTAGAACAAGTGCAGGTCTGCAACGCATAAAATATGGGGATTCACTAAGAATTATTTAAATATACGATTAATTTCGCCAACAATTAAAGAATTTTACCTTTGCAGCAGATAAACAAATAATGTATGTTAGTTCAAGATGTTTGTGTAGCCATGGAAAAGTGGGCACCCATAGCGTGGCAAGAGTCGTATGACAATTCGGGATTGCTCGTTGGCCAAAGAGACACACAAGTCACAGGCATCCTCATTAGTTTAGACTGCACAGAAGAAGTCGTGGACGAAGCCATCAAAAGAGGCTGCAATATGATTGTTTCGCATCATCCCATCATTTTCAAAGGATTAAAAAAATTAACTGGGGCTAATTACGTAGAAAAAACAATCATAAAAGCCATCCAAAATTCCATTTCACTTTACGCGTCACATACCAATTTAGATCACGCACCTTTGGGCGTAAGTTATCATTTAGCTAAAAAAATAGGGCTAAAAGGAAAGGTGTTAAAGCCGTTTTCAAACGCCTTAAAAAACCTAAGTTATTTTGTACCCGAAGCTTTTGAAAAAATAGTGAGGGAGAAATTACATGAAGCAGGTGCTGGAAACATAGGTGAGTATAGTTCATGTAGTTTTTCCAATGAGGGGACAGGCCGCTTTACCCCTTCTGAAAATTCAAACCCATTTCAAGGAGAAAAAAATGTCCCGTCGGCCGAAAAAGAATTGAAAGTGGAAATGATCTTTCCTTCCCACCTAGAAAATGAAATCCTTCAAGTACTGAATGAAGCACATCCCTATGAGGAAGTGGCCTATTTTATTACGAGTTTAAGTAATCTCTGGCAGGATGTGGGTTCGGGTTTTATAGGCCAATTAGAAAAACCGATGAGCTCTGATGAATTTCTGGAGCATTTAAAAAAACACCTGAACTTAGGCCAAATAAGGCATACCGCCCCTCTAAAAAACAAAATTCAGACGGTTGCCGTATGTGGCGGAGCGGGCAGTTTTTTAGTAGGTGAAGCAAAAAAACAGAAAGCAGATGCCTATGTATCAGCAGATTTTAAATATCACGAATTCTTTGATGCGGAAAATAGCTGCTTAATATGTGATATAGGACATTATGAATCGGAAGTAATGATAAAGGATGCAATCCTTGATTATTTATCAAATATTTTTAGTACTTTTGCCGTTCTGAAAAGTGATATATGCACTAATCCAGTGTTATATACTTAAAAATTAAGAGAGGTTTAATACTTTCAAACGTAACAATAATAATGGCTACAGTAACCGAAACAACGATTGCCCAAAAGTTAGAAGCATTGTTAAAGCTTCAGACAATAGATTCAGCCTTAGACAATATCAAGAAAGTAAGGGGTGATTTACCTGAAGAGGTGCGCGACTTAGAAGATGAGATTATAGGGATGGAAACGCGTCTATCTAAATTCCAACAAGAAATTGCAACATTGGATGAGCAAATTTCTAGCTATAAAAATGCGAAGAAAGAATCTGAAAAGTTAATTATCAAGTACAAGGAGCAGCAAATGAATGTTCGCAATAACCGTGAATTTGAAGCTATTTCGAAAGAAGTAGAGCTTCAAGGAATCGAGATGGAGATTGCAGATAAGCGCATCAAGGAAATTGATTTCAAAGTTTTGAATAAAAACGATGAAGTGGCCGGAGTTGAATCTGCTTTATTTGAGCGCAAAAAAGATTTAGAAATTAAGCAAAAAGAGTTAGAGTTGATCATTGCAGAAAGCGAAGAAGATGAGCAAAAATCTTTAAAAGATCGCGAAAAAGCATTGAAAATAGTGGATGCTCGTTTACTTAAATCGTATGAAAAACTACGTGGCAATGCTAGAAATGGACTTGCTGTCGTTATGGTTAAACGTGGCGCTTGCGGAGGATGTTTTAGTTCCGTTCCACCGCAAAGACAAACCGATATCAAGGACAAGAAGAAAATTATTGTTTGTGAGCATTGTGGTCGTGTTTTTGCTGGGGTTGAGGATGTAATTCCTGCACCAGAAAAAGAAAAGAAAACAAGAGGTAAAGTTACCGCAGCAGCTGCAGCACCCGCTGTTGTAGCCGAGTAACCTTACTGCATTTATATTAAAAAGCCCTTTGCAAAATTTGCAAAGGGCTTTTTTTATAGCCAATAAAAGAAATCATGTTGGGTTTCTAATATGCCTATTTATTTGAGCATCGTAAGTAAAGCACTCAATTTATCTTTTAGATCCTTGCGGTCCACAATAAAATCTAAAAATCCATGGTCCAAGACAAAGTCTGAACTTTGGAAACCTTTGGGCAAATCTTTGCCAATCGTTTCACGAATTACGCGCGGGCCTGCAAAGCCAATTAAAGCTCCCGGTTCTGCAATATTAAAATCTCCTAACATGGCATAAGAAGCGGTAACTCCTCCCGTTGTAGGGTCGGTCAATAAAGAAATATAGGGAATTTTTGCCTCGGCCAGTAAGGCCAATCGGGCAGAGGTTTTAGCCATTTGCATTAATGAAAATCCAGCCTCCATCATGCGTGCACCTCCAGATCTTGAAATCATTAAAAAAGGACTCCCTGTTTTTAAGGAATGATCAATCGCGCGAGAAATTTTCTCACCTACCACAGAGCCCATCGAACCTCCTATAAAACTAAAATCCATGGCAGCAATGGTAATAGGGTTTCCATTCATTTCTCCATAGGCAGAGCGAACCGCGTCTTTCAATCCACTTTTTAATTCTGTGGAAGCTACTCGGTCTGTATATTTCTTAGTATCTACAAAGGAAAGTGGATCACCGGATCCCATATGAGCATCTAATTCGGTGTATTTGGTCATGTCAAACAACAATTCAAAATACTCCTGGGAACCTATCTTTTCATGGTAATTACAGCTTGAACAAGTATAAGCAAACAAACGATGTTCCCTCGTATGTATCGCCTTTTTACAAGACGGACATTGATACCACAAACCATCGGGTGCTTCGCGCTTAAATTCAGTGGGAGTTTGAATCCCTTTATCTTTTCTTGAAAACCAAGACATAAAAAATTATTTAATGGACCGATCCGTTTAAATCGGAATGCAATTTAATAAAAACCCATTATTTAATGAGTACAATTTTTCTACTAATTAATTTATCACCCGTTTGTACCTGCAATAAATACGTCCCTTGAGCTAAAGCAGACAATTCCAATTCTTCCTTGAACAAGTCTCCAGTAACTTGATATTTTTTAGATAAAATCAGTTTACCCATCATATCTGAAAACGCAATGTCTACTTCTTTCCCTTCATCCCCCAGCAATGGCATTTGGATTAACAAGCGACCAGTGGTTGGATTAGGGGAAACTTGTAAATCCCTGATTTTTGTTCCAGGTTCAACAGCCAAAATCGGGTTGCTGATAGTAGAAGACCCCTGAATATTCAAGTTGTCAATCCACCAGCCCCAACCGTGAGCCCCCACATCCGCATGTAATCTAAATCGGATAATGACTTGGTCTCCCGCTTTAAATTTACCGGAGGCTAGCATGTCGATCTCCCGTTTTTTCATTAAAGATGGGCTACCTAAAGCAATTGAATTGCCCTCTTTATCTGTCTTAGAATTCCAAGCATTTTGCCAAATTGAGAAAGAGTTGGCATCCCAACCATTCGTAAAATTAGACCATGTTTTACCCAAATCATTGGATCCTTGAACAATCACATAATCGAAAAAATTTCGATTCACCGTACCATCCACATTTAAAAAATCTTCTCCTTGTTCTCCAGGCTCTACTAATGCCACTTCATCAAAATAAATTTTGGCTGTATCTGATCGAATGATAATAGGTTTCAGTAATACCGCATCGTTGTTGGTATATTTATCCGAACCTCCACCCCCATCATAGGATTCCTCAATACCATCCGTATATGGATGTTCCGAAGATAAACTAGGTGAACTAAATCCTGTAGGTTGACTGAAACTAAAACCTTTTAAATAGAAGTCGGCAGAAGGTTGTTGGTCAAAACTAGATACATACGTTTTCGTTGAAGCTAATATACCCAGAACCTTAAATTCATAAAATCCACTAGTAGGTAAATTGACCACATTGGTGATTTTAGCCTTGTCCTTAACCACAATTCTATATTTGATGACGTCGCCTGATTTTAAGGTGCCCGCTAAAAAACTAAAAGCGTTGGAATAGGAATAGGTATCGCCTACAAGCTTTTTGAAACCCTGCCCTTTTAACGCAGCTCCATTAATCGCATATTCCATGTAAATAGTATCGATTCCTAAGTTGTCGGAGGCCAATAAATTTGGCAAAGGGATATTCGTCTGTGAGGTAAATATGTACTTTATTGGGTTTGAATAAATAACGAGTGGCTTAACCGTATCAACACCAATCGTGAACTCATTATAACTTCCAAATTTGGTACCTGCAATGACCGGAGCTTCAGCTGGTGAGGTAAATTTTTTCCCAGACAATTCATTCGCAGTCCAATAATAGGAAACCTTTCTGTTGGCCGTCGACTTAGGCAAACTGAGCAAATAAGAATAGGTATTTGAACCCGTCTTTGTAAAACTAGTTACTGGCGTTGCCGACAATATACTTTTGTCAACCGAGTACATCAGTTTTAATGATTTCTCATCCCAAAGCGTATCAGAATAGACCTTCGCAGAAAAAAGCACTTGGTTTTCTTCCGTATCTCTAAGTTCTGCATCGATGATATTTGACGAATACCAACCTAAATCGTTAAATATACCCTTGACAATAGGGCCTAATTGGGCCGTAATTTCACCCCTAGCAATTTGTGGAGTCATCAACGCATTCAAATTTCCAGGGGGGTATGTGTTTTGATCCACGTGATAAACACTTGAACCTTCAATATAGCCCATAGGATTGGTTGGATTTCTTTGAGTAGGTTTGGGAGCATAGAGCCGCGCCGACGTATTTGAATTATTTCTCAAAACAGCGTTTGATGAAAGGAATAAACTGTCAGAAATGATTTGCTTAAACAACTCATTGGAATTCTTTTTATAGGTTAGTGTGTCAACAAGCTGTTTATTTTTACTATCAAAAATAAATTGATCAAATATACCTGGGTATCCATAAGTAGCGGTAGCAAGGCTCGTGGAATTAGACGTTATATCCGCTTGAATTTGTCCAATAAACCCAAGTCCATGACCCATTTCATGCAAAACCACTGAATACAAGTCAATCTGATTGCTTGTTGGCACCCCATTGGTCCCTATAAACCAATCAGGGAAGTCAGAATTAAAAGTGGCTACAATATCTGAATCCGTTCCATTTAAATTAATATGTGCCATTTTTTCAGCCAAAGCGATGGGATACCAAGTGTTTAGTTTATTTGCCCCCACAAAATTTCTCACACTGGAATAGGCCCCCGCGCTTCCTAAAATACCAGTGGCTAATGGTCGCCATTTTACATAAATTCGAATAGGAACATCAGACTTTAAATAATTAGCCCATGTGGTAGCCGCCTGCTCAAAAACTGACTTTACATTTGCTGGTGGTGGCACTTCATAAGTAACAATAACTTCACTCGTACTGACAGTGGGTATAGTAGTGGCCAATGATTTCTTACTCGCATTTTCAAGGATTTGAGCTAAGGTTTTATCATAATAACCCTCTGGAAGTTTACGGATAATACCCGATTTTTCAGGCGTAAACTCTTCTACCATTTCGCCTGGCTTCATTTCCATTTTTAATTTCTGCGCATTTAAGCCATTAATTAGACTGAAGACCAATAAAAACCCCAATAAAAATATGCGCATTACATTTGATTTAATTTGTTAACAATAGGAACGCTTAAAACATTTTTTGAAACAAGTCGACAAAACTAGGACTCGTTACATGGGTATGAGATAATTCCTCTGACGAATGTGAAGTGGTCATGCCTACCACTTTCATCCCGGCAGATAAACCTGCTTCAATACCTTGAAGTGAATCCTCAATGACCCAGCAATCTTCCGGACTAGCATGCACTAATCCTGCAGCACGTAGATAAATTTCGGGATCGGGCTTTCCTTTTGTCACTTCTGCCCCGCCAATCACCGCATCAAACTCAGCTCGAATACCTAAGCCATCTAAAATAAAGTCAATATTTCCAGGTCCAGCTGAAGTCCCCAAAGCCGTCTTTATTCCATTCGATTTTAGTAAGGCCAAAAAATCAATTAACCCTGGAGCCGGGCTTAAAAATGGCTTATAAAAACCTCTGTAAATTTCCTCTTTCTCCTCTTCAAATTGATTGATTTCTTCTTTACTGATTTCGCGTTTTAGAAGCCATTCAAATGTGTCTTTAGAATTTAATCCGTTAAGGTCTTTATAAAAAATTTCTCGAGTTAAGTGAATGCCATGGCGTTCACAATATAATAACCATGCATCTACATGATAGGGTAAATTGTCTATTACCACTCCATCCATGTCAAACAATACAGCTCTTTGCCCCATCGAATTAGATTGTAATTTTTAAACCATCTTGAGCTAAAAAAACATGATCGGGGAGCTCAGCTTGTACCTCGGCATGCAAACCCATCATATGACTCAAATGGGTTATATAGGCCTTTTCAGGCTTAATTTTTTCAATCACATCCAACGCTTCCGATAAAGTAAAATGCGAAACATGCGTTGTTTTTCGTAAAGCGTTAATCACTAAAATTTTTGAACCTTTTGCTTTTTCTAATTCCTTATCTGAAATAAAATTAGCATCTGTGATGTAGGTAAAGTCTCCAAAACGAAAACCTAAAATATCGATGAAATAATGGCGAACTTTAATGGGGATAATCGCAACTCCTTCTATTTCAAAGGGTTTGTTTTCAATGTGATGCACCTCGATTTCGGGAACACCTGGGTATTTATTTTCGTCAAAAGCGTAAGCAAATTCTCGTTTTAATTGGTCTATCACATTTTTCTGCCCATACAAAGGGATTGACGATTTTTGTGCATAATTAAACCCACGAATGTCATCCATACCTGCGGTATGATCCTTGTGCTCATGGGTATAAATTACTGCATCGACGTGCTTAATGCCTTCTCTAAGTATTTGTTGGCGAAAATCAGGACCTGTGTCAATGATAAAACTTTTACCTTGGGTTTCGATGTGAATAGAAACTCTCAGTCGTTTATCACGAGGGTCATTGGACCTGCAGACTTCACAATCACAGGCTATCATCGGAATCCCCTGAGAAGTTCCCGTTCCTAAAAACGTCACTTGTATCGGGGACATAAAATTATTCCGTTAAGGCTTTCACTTGGGAAACTAATGCATCAAAATTTAAAGGCTTTGCTAGAAAATCATTGAAGCCTGCCTCTTTAAATTCTGCCATTGAATAATTTCTTGCATTTCCAGTGATGGCGATCATCGGAATTTTTGATTTGTTTGCATCACCTAAAGCACGTACTGCCTTTGCGCATTCCATTCCATCCATCACAGGCATATTGATATCTAATAAAATAATATCAAAATCAGCTTTGGCTAATTCGTCTAAAACTTGTTGGCCATTTTTTACAGCATGAATCTCAAAATTCTGAAATTCTAAAATCTTTTTAGCCAAATTTTGAATCACTGAACTATCTTCTGCAATCAATACTTTTTTCATAGAAACCAAATTTAAACGTGGTGTAAGCTTATAAGGGTAAAAATAGCCAATGAAACCTGCATTTCAAACCAAAAAAGCATAAAAAAAGCGATTCCTAAGGAACCGCCTTTCTTTTATTTTCAAAACACTTATTTCACGTAAAATGAAACAGAAGTCTTGTCCCAATCTAGGGTTACTTGGCCCGTGGCCGAAACCCCAATGGTAAATCTTTCCGTCATTTTATGCTCGCTTGGCTTAGCAGGAACGCGCAAAACATCTTTTTCAGCTTTGTAGGTATAAGCACCCCACATTTTAGCTTCCTTATTAAAAATGATGGTCCAATCCGTTTCTCCCGGAATGGTAAATAAGGAATAAACACCTTTGGCTAATTTCTTACCTTGGACAGTCACATCATTTGAGAATTCAATGGTAGTGGACTCGTTTGCGCCAGTTCTCCAAACTTCTCCATAAGGAACCAACGCCTTCTGCGCTTTTGTTCCAAAAACCAACCTACCCTTCACTGCAGGTTGCGCATATTTAATCATTACCTCAGTACCACCCACTTTTTGAATAACAACAGCTGGAGGAGAGGGAACTTGAGTTTGTGCCAAAGCACCAAAACCTACTAGACAAGTTAAAATAACGAATAATTTTTTCATGATTTCTGTTTAAAAATAGTTTTACAAATTAAGCCAATAATTTAATTTTAACACCAATGCACGGTTGCGAATTTGAAAAATTTCTGGAAAATAATTATCCGTGTAGACCAAAAACAAATCTGAAGCTGGCTTATAACGCCATTGTAAACGGGCATTCAGGTTGACATTCTTGGTTTGTTGGTTCAACTGAAAAAAGGTCGCAAAAAATAATTTATTGGTAAAGGTGATATCAATCTTCGGCCGAATAATCCAAAATTGAGAAGACACTTTTTTGGAAGCGGCCACATCAGTGCCCGGAATTAGAACATCTTGAATATCATTGTAATCTAGAGCCATTGAAATACTTCCAAATGGCTGGAAACGATATCCAAACTCTCCTGTAATGCCCGTACGCCATCCATCACCATAATAACCCCCAAAACGGGCCGTAGTTGAAAAGGTCAACAATTTAATAGGGGATGATTTGTATAAAAAATTAATGGCGTTCCATGCATGTTCCGAGCCTTTTTTCAAGGCAGTATTGCCCATTCGAGTGGCATCAAAGTCATATAAAAGTTTGACGTAATCATACGAGATAAAAGTGCCGAAACTTGATTGGTCTTTCATCTTTCCCTCCAAAGCCACATACGTTGTATTATCTGTTTTGACGCCCTGGTTATTCCAATAGTTCATGGAAGTGGCCCTAAGCGTTGCGTAAAATAGTTTGGATGATTTATTCTTTGGGTAAAATATTTTACCCAACTCAGGATTGATAAACGTGTAATTAACCCGGGGCACATATCCCACTTCAGGGTTATAATTGGCCCCTACCCATTGGTGTTTCCAACTAACAATCCAGTTATTATCTTGGTAGGCTAGAGATGCGGCATGCGAAAAATTTTCATCCTTATTTTGAGGAGTCAAGGAACCATAATAGAAAACTTTACCGGTCCAGAAATTATTCGCAGACGCTAGATTATATTCCACACCAATGTTGCGATTGTATTCCAAAAAGCCATTTTGTCTTTGTACGTCTGTGTCAATAAACGATTGCTTATTGATCATAAATACCCCCATATTGGATCGAGCAAATAATTTACGCTGAAAGGCCAACATCGAAAAATTTTGCGTTGGAACTCCTTTGGCTTCTATTCGCTCGGATTGCACATTCAAAACTCCGATGCGCCAGTCATTGGTCAACTTACCACTTAATCGGGCCCCATAAGTAATAGGGGTTTGTTCATAAATACCTGTTTTAGGATTCAACGCTAGGCCAATTCTCCGCGAAAAAAATGGGCGAATATTTTCCGTTCCAAAACCATCAAACAAATCCGAATTCTCAATAAAAAACTGCCTTTTTTCAGGATAAAATAATTCAAAACGATCCAAGTTTGTTTGTTGGCGATCCACATCCACCTGTGAAAAATCAGGATTTAACGTCATGTCCAAATTCATACTTGAACTTATGGAAACCTTAATGTCGCCCCCTATTTGATTTCTAAAAATCGCCGGATTCTTTGTCTCGTAATTGGCCGATACCCCTGATAAAACGTAGGGAATAACAGAAATATTTTGCTTGGGCGTTGGCGGTGGCGTATCCCAAACCAATACTCCTGCATAGGCCAGAGAAGCCGTTGGGAATTGTCGGGGCACCGGCGCCCATGCCGATTTCTCTTTAGCTTTTAAATCCAACCTCGAAAAATTAATTCCCCAGCGAGTCGAATTTCCTCGATAGCGAATGGATTTAAATGGTATGGCCGCTTCGAAGATCCATGACTTATTATTATACGTTGTGGCCGATTCCCACTTATTATCCCAATTCAAATTCATCTTGGCCCCCTCCGACATTTGGCCATCCCACTGAGCTCCAGCGGCATTAGCTCCAAAAGAAAAACCTGTCGTTTTATCCTCAAACGTATCGATGAAAACTAAAAAATTATCATTGCTTCCAAAGGAAAAGTCTCGTTTCAATGACTCAACGACATAATTAGACTCCGATTGTAAAAAGCATTCAGCAGAAATGTATAAATATTTATCATCGTAGGTCATCCTAACATCCGTCCTTAACTTAGAGCACAAGGTATCAAAGGGATTGACCATTACAAAATCACTCACCGCTGCCGCATCAAACCAAGACTGTTCATTCAAAACTCCATCAATCACGACTTTACTAGTCGTTTTTTGAATGCGCATTTGAAATTTTTCATTGATTTTTTGCCCCTGCACAATCAAACTAATGCAAAAGAAAAATAAGATAATGAGTAACAGTTTTTTCATACGGATTTAAATAACATGACAAAGTTAGGTTATTTTCAAGTGAGACTTGTGCGTCTTATAGGGCTTCCTTATTTTTGTAACAAAATAAATAACTATGGGAAGAGCATTCGAATTTAGAAAAGCAAGAAAATTTAAGCGTTGGGGACAAATGGCTAAAACCTTTACCAAAATTGGTAAAGATATTGTGATCGCTGTCAAAGCTGGTGGACCAGATCCTACAGCCAATTCCCGCTTAAGAGCCATCATTCAAAATGCGAAGGCTGTTAATATGCCAAAAGATAATGTGGAGCGTGCAATTAAACGTGCCATTTCAAAAGACCAAGAAGATTATAAAGAGATCGTTTATGAAGGATATGCCTTACACGGCATAGCCATCTTAGTAGAAACAACAACGGATAACATCAATAGAACGGTAGCTAATATACGTTCGTCTTTTACCAAATGTGGGGGAAGTTTAGGTACTCAAGGAATGTTGGATTTCATCTTTACTAGAAAATCCGTTTTCAAAATTACGGCTACACCGGATATTGATTTAGAGGAATTAGAATTCGACCTGATTGATTTAGGGGGAGACGAAGTTTTTTTGGATGAAGAAACGAATCAAATCAATATCTATGGCGAATTTACCGCCTTTGGTGCCATCCAAAAATTCTTAGAAGAAAAAGGTTTTGAACTGATGGGAGCGGACTTTGAGCGTATTCCAAATGAGACTAAAGACCTGAGCGAAGAACAAATTGCAGATGTGGAAAAGCTAATCGAAAGATTGGAAGAAGATGATGATATACAAAATGTATATCATAACATGACCTAAATCAATACCCCTTATTTTTTTAATCGATACAAATAAGGCGCCTTGTGTGCCCCACCCGAATATTTTTTCTCAATTCTTTCCAAGATATCCAAACTCAATATCTTACGCTGGAAATTTGTTCGAACGATCGAAGTTCCCAAAATGGTTTCATACACCTGTTGGATTTCCGACATGGTAAAAGTTTCTGGAAGTAGGCTAAAAGCAATTAATTTGGTATCCAGACATTCCCTCAATTTGACCAAGGCCTTATCTACAATTTCATTGTGATCTAAAAATAACTTCTTAAAGTCAGTCACATCCTGCCACAAAAATTGATCAGAAATATCTCCTGGCGATACATTCACCTTGCTATAATCAACAACAGCTAAATATCCCAAGGTAATAAATCGACTTGAAATCCAATCCAAATCATCCGTAGTTCTAAGGATATCACTTTTGATTTTCTCAAATTCTAGTCTTGCATTTACGTTTCTTCCAAACTCTCCAAAACAGTAAAACTGCTCTAAAAAAATACCCGATAAACCCGTTCGTTCATTCAAAACCCTTTTTGCCGCATCATTTATCCCTTCTTTAACCCCTACAACCCCGCCTGGAAGAGACCATACATCTGAATTCAAAAACTTTAAAGTCAAGTACTTAAGTTGGTTTTCATGAAAACAAAACAAAACACAATCCACTGAAATTCCGGGTAACCAATCTTTTGATGAGAACACAATATTATTCATAAATTAACGTAAATTTTCTAAAATAAACTCCCTGATTTTTGCAGAGAAAATCAGATATCCCTTCTCATTTAAATGCAATCGGTCTGCGATAAAAATATCAGGCATCACCGTGCCATCAGGTAAATAAAAAGGGGAATGCATATCTAAAAAGAATCTTCCTTTTTGAGATTTGCAGTATTTTTCTAACCAACCATTAAATTGCTTTTGCTTGTCGACAATCGCAATCCGAGATAAACTAGGACGCACGGCCAAATAAACTAATTTGGTTTTAGGCAATGCCTTCTTCAATCGTTTTGAAAATTCCTCGTATTCCTTGGCTAATTCTTCTATGCTTTTACCCTTATTCAAATCATTATCTCCTTCATAAACCACCACGGTACTCGGCGCATATTTCACAACCATCCGATCAAAATAATACAAAGCATCCGTCATTGTTGACCCGCCAAACCCCCGATTAATCGCTGAAATACCGGCCAAATCACTTGCAAATGTTTTCCAAATCCGAAAGCTAGAGCTTCCTATAAATAAGATTTGTCCCTTCGAAGGCATGGAAATTGAATCCTGCTTTTCATAATTTCTTATCTCATTTTCAAAAGCATGCTGAGCCCATAATGGACTACTTATCAAGCATAAAAGAAAAATTATTTTTTTCATGCGCTTATTCATTCGGGTATTTCAATCCAATCTCAGCCCGAATTTGATCCAATAAGCCCATCAACTCTTGGCTAAATTGGTGCGTCATTAAACCATTTTCAGTTCTACCCGCGCGTAAATCATTTTGTACGGCATCCGCCTCATAACTGTATCCCCAGCCTAATCGCTCAGGCTCAAACACCGTATCTACTTGAGATTCACCCTCATACACCGACAAAGTAATTCCCTTCGTCTCATGGAATCGTCCATGCATAAAGATCTTACCTAAGGTTCCAAAAATGGTACAAGTCGTATCTGTCTGAGCCGCAAAGGTTGAAAAAAGAGTCGCCGTAGCGCCCGACTTATATTTAGTTACAATCGAGCAATTCATGTCCACTCCCGTGCCTGCCATCACTCCCGTAGCCTTCAATTCAAGCGGTTGGCCCAAAATTAATTTCGAAATAAATAAAGGATAAATTCCAATGTCCATTAAAGATCCACCCGTTAAATAGGGATTAAACCAACGAGCCTCCTCCACATAAGGTAATTTGATTCCAAAATCAGCTTCCAAATGCAATATGTCTCCAATAACGCCCGAGGCTAATATCTCTTGAACTTTAGCCACAGACGGATGAAAACGGGTCCATAAAGCTTCCATCAAAAAGATGTTTTTCTCACGGGCTTTGGCGATCATTTTCGATACCTGGCCTGAATTAATCGCGAACGCTTTTTCACACAATACAGGCAATCCAGCATCCAAACATAACATGGTATGCTCATAATGTAAACCATGCGGCGAAGCAATATACACCACATCGATTTCCCCGCTGGCTAGCATAGACTCATAGGATCCAAAAGTCTTTACATCTTTTGAATAATGGGATGCAAATTCCTGTGCCCTTGAAATATCACGTGAAGCAACTGCCGCTAAATAACCATCCGTCACATAGGCCAAATCATCCGCAAATTTACGAGCAATGCCTCCACAAGCTAGAATACCCCAACGAATGGGTTGTGTCGTTTTCATATAGGTTTATTTTAAAATTTATTTCTTCAAATTGTCAATCAAGGTTTGCACTTGATTCACGTCAACAGCAGGGAAATTAGCAATACGGATTTGGGTTTCTTTCATTTTCCCATACCCAGCACCCACAACCATGCCCGCTTTATTCTTTAATCGATCAATCACCTCTCCAGCTAAATCTTTGCAATTTAATACCACCACCGTAGCAGAACGATGCGATTCATTTTCAACAAAAATGTCAAATTGATCCGATTTTTTTGCAAAATCATATAACATGCTGGCCTTCTTATCTGTATCCTTGCGTATATTTTCTATCCCTATTTTATTTAGATCCTCAGCCACTTTTCCTAAGACATAAATAGCCATCACATTAGGTGTTTCCGGGGTTTCATAGTTGAGGTAATTTTCCCACAAACTAGGCAATGAATGATAAGTTCCTACAATACCTTCATTTTTTTTAATCTGCTCTGACTTAGTAAGCATAGCTTCATTAGCGATCCAAACCCCCAAACCTGCCGGCATTCCAAAAGCCTTTTGGACCGAAAACATAGCCGAGTCAATTAAGCTATAATCCAAATTTGTATAGGGCGCCGATGATACCATATCCACGATAACAAACTTAGTTTTGTTTGCTTTCTTCAACTTATGAATTTCACTCGCACGCATTTGAACACCAGAACTTGTCTCATTTGCGGTGCAACAAATTAATTCAGCATATTCAGGAACTGTAATTTCACTTGCATCAAAACCCTCTCCAAATGGTTTTTGAAAAGCATTCGCAAACTTGTGCAGCTCCTTTGAAAACTCGAAAAACTTTTTCGAAAATGAGCCATTGACCAAATGAAAACTCTCATGCTCCACGGTGTTCATCAACACCCGCTCCCAAATCTCCGTAGCAGAACCCGTAAATAAAATCGCATGGCTCGTAGGTATATTTAAAAGCTCCCTTAACTGCTCAACCGTATGCTGATAAATCTTACGAAAAGTACTTGAGCGATGTGAAATCGATCCAAAATTTTGTCGAAAAGCCTCTCGGTAATGATCCTCCACCGTAGGAAATAAGGCGGCGGGACCTGGAGTAAAAAAGATGGAATTGTGTTGACTCATCGCTAATATAACATTCTAAATTTAATCGTATCCTGGATCAATTTTAACTCATTGACTATCTCCTCTGAATATTCTTTGGCCACATCCGTAATGACATACCCTGTTTTCTCCGTTGTTTTTAAATATTGACCAATGATATTGACCTTGTATTTCGCAAAAACATTATTGATTTGAGCTAAAATACCAGGTACATTATGGTGAATGTGCAACAAGCGATGCGCATCCTCTAAAGGTGGTAATTGCAATTCCGGGAAATTAACCGAGCCATAGGTACTTCCATTATTGATAAATTGAAGCAATTTAGTCGGCACAAATTCCCCAATATTCGCCTGCGCCTCCTCCGTACTACCTCCAATATGTGGCGTTAAAATTACATTAGGCAAACCTCTTAATTCATTCACAAACGCCTCGTCATTTGTCTTAGGTTCATAAGGAAATACGTCGATCGCAGTACCCCAAACCTTCCCAGATTTTATGGCTTGCACTAAAGCCGGAATGTCCACTACATGTCCTCTGGACAAATTCAAAAAGATCACATGATCTTTCATCCACGAAAATTCCTGCGTCCCTATGATATTGGTGTTCGACTTTCTTCCGTCAACATGCAAACTTATAAAATCAGCAAGCCCAAAAAGTTCCTTCAACGACTTGCATTTTTTTGCATTTCCTAAAGCAAGCTTATCCACGATGTCATAAAAATAAACTTCCATGCCCAAAGCCTCCGCGATGACAGAAATTTGAGTTCCGATATTTCCATACCCAACTAAGCCTATTTTCTTTCCTCTAATTTCGTAGGAATTTTTGGCCGACTTATCCCAAATACCGGCATGCATTTTAGTCGACTTTTCAAAAATATCACGAGTCAACATCACCATTAAGCCAATAGAAAGCTCAACCACACTTCTCGTATTTGAATAAGGCGCATTAAAAACAGCAATACCCCGAGTTTCACATTCAGCTAAATCTATCTGATTTGTCCCTATGCAAAATGCCCCCACGCACATGAGTCGGGATGCATTTGGGTGATCCAAAACTTTTTTCGTTAAACTCGTTTTAGATCTCAAACCTAAAATAGATACGTCTTTGATCTTCTCAATCAATTCATTTTCATCCAAGGCCCCCTTCAAAAGCTCCACTTGAAAACCTTCTTTTTTGAAAGCGCTAACAGCCGCTGGATGAACATTTTCAAGCAACAAAACCTTAATCCGAGACTTTGGATAAGACTGCGCCCGGCTCAAGCCATTGATATATAAAAACTCATCCAATGATGGCACTACATAATCAGCTTTATCAGTCACGGCTTTTCTAGAAACGTTTTCCGTGAAAGCAAAAAAAGTATTGGCCAAGCCAGATTCCCGTAATTCATAATCCGTAATCCCATCGCCAATAACAAAAACCTCACCCTCCAAAGCCAATGACTGCAATAATTTGACCTTCCCCTTATCTTGAGAAAGCAAATTAGTTTCATCATAACCTGTAATATTACCCTCCGCATCATATGTAAATGTATTGGCATGTACATGGTCCGCTGCAATGCCCATTTCCTCCACCACAGGAACGATGAAGTCCTTAAACCCACTAGAAATAATTAAAATCCGATCCGCATATTCCTCCAAAAAATCTTTATTACGCTGAAAAGAATCGGAAATTTTCCCTTTCAAAAATGTAATTAATTGGTCTACGTGAGAACGATTAGCAGGCAATAAAGCCACTCGATCACGTAAAGAATCTGAAAACAAATATTCCCCCACCATGCCCTTATCCGTAATCTCACGAATTTTCGAGACAATTTCTTGCTGCTTCGGATTGCCTTGAAGCGCAATTCTTGCTAATTCATCTAAGCCTTCTACTTTAGTAAAAGTGCTATCGAAATCAATCACAATGGTCAATGGGTCTATCGGTATATTAGACATCTTATTTTAAATTTCGTCAATTTTTAAACCATTCAGCCGCCCGCTTTTCAGACCAAGTAATTCCTTGGTAATTTTTTGGATAAAACCCGCAATGACCACCGTATTTGGGAGCTTCTAAATAAACAAAATCCAACGATTCAGCCAATTTAAATGGAATACACTCCTCAGTCAAAAAAGGGTCATTCTGTGCATTCACAATTAAAACCGGAATGCGTATTTTTTCCAAAAAATAAAACGAACTATTCTGTTCATAATAATCCTCCGCATCTTTAAAACCATGCAGTGGACCCGTAATTACATCATCAAAATCTTTCAAACTCTTAATGTTTGCCAACATACCTGTCGTAATATCGGTTGGATATAATGCCGACTTTTCGGTGACTTTTTTTATAAGAGTTTGTAAAAATCGATGTGTGTAGATGCGGTTTTCCCAGCGGGCCAACTTCCGGCTACTGCTAGAAAGGTGTAAAGGTACAGAAAATGCTACAGCTTTTCGAATGAAATAAGGAGGATTTTCTCTCTGCTCACCCAACCATTTTAACGTTAAGTTTCCGCCGAGCGAGAAGCCCGCAAGGGAAATTTGATTCGCTCCTCTACCATGCGCCTGTCGAATAATGAAATCCAAATCATCCGTAGCGCCACTATGGTAAAAACGTAAAGCTCGGTTTATTTCCCCTGAGCAACTTCTGTAATTCCAAGCAAGAATATTATACCCTTCACTTTGCATCACAGAAATAAGACCTTTCACATAGTGCCTATCACTGCTTCCTTCCAAACCATGCGAAATAATAAGTAAAGGCGTTTTATCAAGGTCTCCCTGATTTAGATACCAATCCACATCTAAAAAATCACCATCATCCGTATTTAAACGCTCTCGCATCGGCTGATGTTGCAATATCACATGGCGAAAAAGCGCAGGATAAATGCTTTGGGTATGACCATCAGGCAACCAAAAAGGTGAATTAAACGGAAATTTACTAGGTATTACTGGCACAGAATTAGATAAAAAAGTCAGGTATTAATTGGTCTTCGCGCGTCGCAGGATTTACTCGGTAGGCGTCGAAATTCACAATCCCCTCTTCCCTCAATACTTCCTCATCGATATAAAAATGACCACTGACCGTATGGGCATCCCGATTTAAAATCACGGCAGCCGCATCCGCCATGATGCTCGCCTTCCTTCCTAACTGCATCATATCTGCATTTCCAATCGCAAATTCGATCGCTGCCGTGGCAATAATCGTTTTTGGCCAAAGCGCATTAAAAGCCACTTTCCCTTTAAACTCGGAAGCCATTCCTAACGTACACAAAGACATCCCAAATTTGGCCATGGAATAAGCCACATGATTTTCAAACCAGCGCGCCTCTACATTTAAAGGAGGCGAAAGGGTTAACACATGCGGATTTTCTGATTTCAATAAATAAGGTAAGCATGCCTGCGCGCACAAAAATGTTCCTCGGGCATTTACTTGATGCATCAAATCATACTTTTTCATTTCAGTTCTCAGCGTTCCCGTCAACTGGATAGCCGAGGCATTATTGATCAAGATGTCGATCCCACCAAAGGTTTCAACCGCTTTTTGGACGGCTGATAAAACCTGATTTTCGTCACGAATATCAACAATGCAAGGCAAAGCCTTTCCTCCCAATGCTTCAATTTCTGAGGCAGCCGTATAAATTGTCCCGGCTAATTTGGGGTGCGGTTCAGCCGTTTTTGCAGCAATTATAATGTTTGCGCCTTCTGAAGCTAGTTTTTTGGCTATTTCTAATCCGATACCTCTGGAAGCGCCAGTAATGAAAACTGTTTTATTTTTAAACATCTTACCTGAATTTTTATTTATCAATAAAATTACGATTTTCTTCTAAAGAAGGATACAAATTAAATATTTGCATCGTACTTTTGTGAATTAAATTTTCGATTCTACAAGAATGATTATACCATTTAAGTCAGTTAGTATTTCTCACAGAACCGCTCCACTCACAATTCGAGAAATGGTGGCATTGAATGAGGAAGAAAGCAAGGCGTTTGCGATCAAGTGCAAAGACCTATTTGGCCTAAGTGAATTATTAATTGTATCCACATGTAATCGCACGGAGTTATATTATACGACTCAACAAAACATCTCAGAGGATTTAGTAAAAGCTCTTTTAATTGAAAAAGGAATTGAAATAACCTCAGAATTTCTAAACTACTTTAAGCATCTGAATGAAACAGAGGATTCATTAAGACACCTTTTTGAAGTAGCAACAGGTTTGCAATCTAAAGTAGTGGGTGATTTACAAATCCCCAATCAGATTAAAAAAGCATACCAACTAGCCGCAGATTTAAATTTAGCAGGGCCTTATTTGCATCGATTGATGCATACTATTTTTTATTCCAACAAGCGTGTTGCGCAAGAAACTTCCTTTAGAGATGGTGCAGCTTCTGTTTCTTATGCCACTGTAGCGCTAGCTGAAGAGCTTTCACAGGCAATTCCGCAGCCTAAAGTTTTGATATTAGGTTTAGGTGAAATCGGCATGGATGTTTGTAAAAACATGGAAGAAAAGGATTTTGCGGAATTCACCATCATGAATCGGACGCAAGAAAAAGCGGAGAAAATAGCTCAAGGAATGCCTTTCCGTGTAGCGCCATTTTCTGATTTATGGGAAGAGATTTCAAAAGCAGACATCATAATATCATCCGTTCGAACGGAAAGCCCAATCATCACCCTCGAAGAAATAAAAAAACTTCAAGTACTTTCCTTTAAATACTTTATCGACTTATCGGTGCCCAGAAGTATCGAAGACGGAATTGAAAAGAATCCCGGGATCTTACTTTATAACATTGACTCCTTAAAAGAAAGAGCAGATGAAGCTTTAGCGGCCCGAATGGCCTCTGTACCTGATGTCCGCGTAATCATTGAAGAAAGTATCGTTAGTTTTAATGATTGGTCTAAGGAAATGGAAGTTTCTCCTACCATTCATAAGCTAAAGAGTGCGCTTGAAAATATCAGAAAAGAAGAGATCAACCGACATATTAAAGGGTTGAATAAGGACGAAATAGAAAAGCTGGAGAAAATCACCGCTAACTTGGTCCAAAAAATCATGAAGCAGCCCATTCTTCATTTAAAAGCCGCCTGCAAAAGAGGTGAATCAGAGAAAATGGTTGATATTTTGAACGAATTGTTCAATTTGGAGCATATAGAAGAATTTGAATCCTAATTTTTTCCGTGCATGGACAGCAAGGTTTTAAACCAATTGGCCCGTTATTGCGCCTATCAAGAACGCTGCATCTCTGAAATCAAACAAAAAATGAAGGACTTGCTTGTTGGCGAGTCAGACCAACCCACCTACCTAACTTGGCTTGCAGAAAATAATTATTTGAATGAAGCTCGCTTTGTCGAACTGTATGTTCGATCAAAAATCAATCAAAAGCATTGGGGTCGAAATAAGATAATGTTTGAGTTAAAAAAAAGGGGGATCCCCGATTCCATACTAAGTAATGCGTGGAATGACATCGATGAGGCTGATTACATCAGTCAATTAACAAAAATTTTGCATAAGAAAAAGGCGGAATTGAAGACGGGGACGAGCCAACAAAAATACCAAAAGTGTTATGCGTTTGCCCTTTCAAAAGGATATGAGTCAAGTCTAATTGTAGCTCACCTAAAAGGCCTTTTTTGATTTAATTTGCTAAAAAACATTTTTTTTATACCTTTGGGGCATGAATTTTGAAAACAAAACGTATTACATCGGATATTATTACGCAGGGTATTTCCATTGCGCATAGCCGGTTACATAGGTTTTAAATATAACTTACTAACAACCGGCCCTTCGTCGGTTTTTTTGTTTTATGAGCTTACATATATCCACAGCATCTAGGTTAAATTCAGTTGAAGAATATTATTTTTCAACCAAATTAAAGCAGATAGCCCAATTTAAAGCAGAAGGGATTCCAGTCATTAATATTGGTATTGGCAGTCCCGATTTGGCCCCCTCGCAAAAAACGATTGATGCCCTAACGGCTGCTGCAGCAAATCCAAATAACCATGCCTACCAAGGATATCAAGGAATACCGGCATTAAGAAAGGCATTTGCTGATTTTTATGCCACACATTATCAGGTAACATTAAATTCCGATTCTGAGGTTCTTCCCTTGATTGGATCCAAGGAAGGAATTATGCACATTGCCATGGCCTATTTAGAAGCTGGGGACGAAACGCTAATTCCAAATCCTGGATATCCTACTTACCAAGCAGCTTGCTCATTAGCCGGGGCTAAGGTTTTAACCTATGAATTATCTGAAAAAACAGGCTGGCTTCCCGATTTGAAAGCGCTTGAATTAAAGGATTTATCGAAGGTGAAAATCATGTGGGTGAACTATCCGCATATGCCTACTGGGGCAAACGCGGATGATGCATTTTTTGAAGAATTGAGAAAATTCGCGTTAAAGCATTCCATTTTAATTGTGAATGACAACCCATACAGCTTCATTTTAAATGATAAACCCATTTCCATGTTATCCATTCCTGGAATGATGGAGGTGGGCATTGAATTAAATTCCTTGTCAAAATCCCATAATATGGCGGGTTGGAGAGTAGGTGCCCTATTAGGCAAATCGGCGTTTTTAAATCCTGTTTTAAAGTTTAAATCGAACATGGATTCAGGGATGTTTTTGCCTTTACAATTAGCGGCCGTTGAAGCTCTTTCGGCAGATATCAAGTGGTTTGAACAACAAAATGAAATATATAAGTCGCGCCAAAAACGGGTGTTTGAACTACTAGATTTATTAGCCTGCACCTACGACAAAGCGCAATCAGGGATGTTTGTATGGGCAAAAACGCCTGACAATTTTAGCTCAGGCTATGAATTATCGGATCAAATATTAATCGAAAATGCGGTTTTCATCACACCTGGAGGGATATTTGGATCACAAGGAAATAAGTATATCCGTATTTCATTATGTGCAAAAGAAGAAGTGTTTAAGGAAGTTATTCAGCGCATTAAATCTAAATCAAATGGAATCTAAACAAAAGGTAGGGGTTATCGGCATCGGGTTGATTGGCGGTTCCATCGCATTAGGACTTCGTGAAAGCGGTTGGGCTTCTGAAATAATCGGCATCGATTCCAATCCTGAACACCAATCAAAGGCCTTATCGCTCCGATTAGTTGACCGCGTAATGACGTGGGAAAACGCATTACAAGAAGTAGATATTTTTGTTACATCCACCCCAGTTGATGTATTAGTCAGCATCATTCCTAAAATATTAGATCATTTAAAACCTCATCAATTGATCATCGAGGTAGGTTCTACAAAAAGTCCCGTATTTGAAGCGTTAAAAAATCACCCAAAACGCGCCCAATTCGTTTCAACACACCCAATGGCCGGCACCGAATTTTCAGGTCCTGAAGCGGCAGTTCTTGGACTTTTTAAAAACAAAACCTGTGTCATTTGCGACAAAGAATTAAGCTCAGCTTCAGCCATACAAATCATTGAAGACCTATATGCAAATGGTCTACACATGCAATTGATTTACATGGATTCCATTGGTCACGATGTTCATACGGCCTATATTTCACATATTTCACATATCTGTTCCTTTGCCTTAGCGAACACCGTTTTGGAAAAAGAAAAGGATGAAAAAAGGATTTTTGAATTGGCTTCCACGGGTTTTGAATCGACGGTTCGTTTAGCCAAATCCTCCCCAGAAACCTGGAGCCAGATTTTCCACCAGAACCAAGAAAATTTATTAGACGTCTTAGACGAATACATCAATACGCTGCTGAAATACAAAGGCTTAATGCTCGCCGGAAGTTATGACAAACTCAAAGATGAGTTAAGCAAAGCCAATGACATAGGCAGAATTCTAAACAATAAAAAAGGCCTTTAGGAGTGTTCCTAAAAGCCTTTTTCAACAGGATCATTTCAGCTATTTACGCTTCTTTTTAAACGTGCAATCGCTCGGTTTTGATTTAATAAAATAGGATTTATAATTTAAGGCTAATGGATCCATACAGCCTTCCAAATTTAGAATTTCAATATTTTTAAACTCAACAGGATGGCTTTCACTTTGAAGTGAGATATAGCCATCGGTCAACAACTGTCCCTTCGTTCCAAAAACAACTTCTTGGCCACTGACATTGCCACCACCAATTTGAGGCTTCTGATAGGATAGAACACTTTGTTCATTAATTAAATGTTGGACCAAAGAATCTCCCAACACATAAACTTCCGCTTTTACCCATTGATCACCATGATAGGTTTCTGAAGTAGAATTGATGCAATGTGGAGTAAATAATTTCCCATTCATTTCCACATTTGTGCCTGGCGTACATAAATTACACGTGGTGCGTTTGTCCTTTCCATTGCCGCCCAACAATTGAACTTCGATCGAAACAGGAAAATCCTGGTTTTTTCCCATCGTTTGAGGAGCTTGGCCATGAATCATAATTCCACTATTTCGCGTGGCCCAACCAGGACCATTAATGGCTTGATCCCCCACAAATCGGTAGTTCAAACGTATGCGGTAATAACTGAACTTGTCTTTATAAAAAATATGACCAAATCGCTCATTAAATGAATCATAAGCATCATACCTCACGACTAATTTTCCATCTTCCACACGAAAGGTATTTCCAAAATTTTCGCCAGAAGCATAATTTCGAATCTTAGGAGTCCATCCCGTTAAATCCTTCCCGTTAAACATGGAGATCCATTCCTCTTTAGAAGCTTTTTGCCCCATTAAACTGGTGGAGACAAACAATAAAAGCAGTCCTAATTTTTTCATAATAAGTTTAGTTTTTTAAGTATATGATTTCCTAGTTTTTTCCCTTGTGATTGACCCGAAGTGATACCATCCATAAAATGAATACCCCCATATAAACGTGAAATACTCGCTTCCTCAGCCGCTTGATTAAATGACTTAAAAGGTCTAGCCTCGATACCATATCGCGTTTCCACCGTATCCACATAAGAAAAATTCTCTCCTATGAAATGTGTTAATATCACAGCGGCAGTAGATGAAACCGTTGAATGGCCACTCGGATACTCCGGAAATGGAGGTGTCTGTAAAAAAGGTTTCCAACTAGGATCGATTAATTTTCTAACAGCTGTTTCTGGCCGAATGCGATTGCTGTGGTATTTCTCACGCCAACAAACCCAAAAGGCGTCTTGCATACTCACAGATAATACGGTGCGGACCAATAAACTATGCCCGAAATCCAATTTTTTCTTTGCACAGGCTATGGCTGAAATACCCATCCAATGTGCGCCAGGAGAAATCTTTTTCATGGCAATAAGCAAATGACCATTGGAGGACAGTGCAAAAGGATTACAGTCCCAAAAAGCGGCAATTTTCTGCTCTTCCTGTTTTTTACCCACCAAATAAACCTGGTTTGCTAACGTATAAAACTCAGAACGCTGATCGCTTGAATATGCTTTAGGGGGGTCAATTTCAAATTCCGAAACTTCAGATTCAGACAATGAATAATTTCTGATTTTAGCAAAATAGGGTTCAACGGCCGGAAAGTAGCCTGGGGGAGTTGGATACCAATATCCTTCTTTTTTATCAGGGGTATATCGTGGAAAGTTAGACAGTGTATTGTACCGGTCAGCTTTTGCATATCCCAATATATTCTTGGCCACTAATGCGCCAATAGCCTTAGAATTTTCTATAACCTCTGAAGGTAAGCCAATCGATTTGCATGAATCCAAGTAATTTTTTTCCCAAAGTTCCATCCGCTTACCAGAGGGCTGGATTTTTTGGGAGACTTCCATCATCGCAATAATAGCCGCTAAATTAGGATCCGAATTCGTAAAATCGATTTTCTCAATAGTTGGATATCCATTCAAATGTTCCGAAATACGAGGTAGCGTAGAATCATGCGATGCCATTACCTGATATCCTGCTAAGCAAGTATAGGAGAAAAACCGCATGGCTAATGGCGGATTTGTGACATCGTGTACCATCAATTCCGTCATTTCACCCAACACCTTATCAATCTCCCGACCCGTAAATTCTACTTTTTTATGCTCTGTTTTGCAAGAAAAAAAAGCACTCAAACATATCGTGACTAGTAAAATAATTCTCATCATTTCAGCATTTTATAGGATTCCACACCCACTGAATTAATACCAAAATACCAATGATCCTCCACTTTCAACATGGACCTTACATCACCTTTCAGCCAAAAACCAGTCTTTTTTTGCGGCACCAACTTAAAATTCAATTGGCCATCCCCCAGCAACAAAAGTCCATAATTGGAATCCATTTTCCCTATTCGCAATTTTGCATGATTGACATTGCCCGCCATGACTATATCTAAATGTCCATCTGCATTCACATCTGCCATTTGAAAAGCAAAAATGGGCGAAGACTGAACGATAGAAGGCAAAGGTTTAGATTCGTATTTACCTCCAGCATTTAGACTAAATAAAGATGTTTTTAATTCAGTGGCTTGGTAAATTTTAGCGTCTTTTAATTCATCCTCGGTAAAAATGTCTGAGAGCTTGGCCTCGGCAAAACTTTGATAATCTGTAAATCGAGGACGCATCATAGAGATCTGTTCCAATAATTCATCTCTTGTTAAAAATGGCACTTTAATGCCTTTCACATACGTAGTTAAAATCGGCTCAACAGATCCATTGGAATCAAAATCTTTCACATATAACTCCATAGGTTCTGCAATAGAAGCCTTATATTGAGAGTTTAATCCTTGGTTACCCACTAATAATTCAAACTTCCCATCTTTATTTAAATCCTCAATCATTAGCGTATTCCATAAGCCTGAAGGGGATTCATCAAAAAATGTCTTCGTGACATTTATCGATTTACCTTTGTCAAAATTGAAAATTTGTAAAGGCATAAACTCACCAATAATGATCAATTCAGATTTCTGGTCTCCATTCAAATCTTTAAATTCAGCATCTGTGACCATGCCTATCGATTGAATCTCTGGATAATTTATACTTACATCCAAAAATTTACCATTCCCTTGATTTAACAATAATTGGCTCTGGGGAACTTGGGGATATTGGCCTGGAATGACCCGAGCACCCACAAATAAATCAGGTAATTTATCCGCATTTAAATCAATCCTAGTGACGCATGAGTGAGAACCATTTGGATTAGGTAATTTGTTTTTAGATAAAGAGAAATTGCCCTTTCCATCATTCAAATAAATCCGATCTTGCAAATAAGTAGACGTAGGTTCCAAATTAGCATAACCGCCACTAGCCACATATAAATCGACATCTCCGTCAGCATCCACATCCACGAACAAAGCATCTGAGTCTTCAAATCCCTCAGAACCAGACAAGCCAACAGATTTAAATTGGCCCCCTTTTTGCTGGAGAAATAAATGAGCAGGTTTTCCTTGTGAAGCGCCTACAAAAATATCGGAAAGACCGTCTTGATTAACATCGGTAGATTTTAAAACGGGGCCCACAAAAGACAAGGGATTGACCAATTGCGTTTGTCGCTTAAAATCATTCACCGGATTCGCTCCAGGGTTTTGAATTAAGGGTTCGGCGCTAACGAAATACGATTTATTTTCAAGCTCTTTCGTTTGAATGAGCTTGGCATCTTTCTCAAAAAAAGAAATGTTTTTAACTTCTTTAATGCCCTTAAGCGTTTGAGATTTACCTGAATTCCAAAGCACTTTGACTGAATCAATCTTAGGCGTATTCCCTAATCCTACGTGCAGGCGAGGGCTCATACTGGATTGATATCCTCGATACATATTGGCATAAACAACTTGGGCTTGGCCATTTTGAAAGACGCTTACGCTTGCGCCGGCACCTTTCGTATTTTCGCCTAACCCATGTAAATCAATTGAAATAGACTTGTTTTCTTGATAAACTTCGTTGCTTTTATTCTCATAAATAGAAGCAGGCTTATTGATGTTATTGACAATTAGCTCCAGATCACCGTCCCCATCTAAATCTGCATAAGCGGCCCCATTGCTATTGGTCGGCATTTCCAAACCCCAGTCGGCCGTTACATTTTTAAAAGTCGCATCCTTTTTATTTTTAAAAATATAATTGGACACATTGGAAGCAGGCATTTTTTGCACTAGCTCTAGGACATTCTCCCTTTGAATCGAATTTTGATTATTTTGAACATAGTCTCCCATGTACTTCAGAAAATCTAAATTGGTATAATCTCTTAAATATCCGTTAGATACAAAAAGATCTTTCCAACCATCATTGTCGTAGTCGGCAAACAAGGCACTCCAGCTCCAGTCCGTATTGGATATTCCGGCCAATTGGCCCACTTCTGAAAACATCGTGTTACCAGATGCATTTTGACCCAAATTCAATTGGAGCATATTGCGCATGATTTGATGTCCAAAACCAACCTTTAAATTGAAATCATACTTTTCATAATTATCGGGGGACATCAAAAGCTTTTGCCTAAGATTATCTTCGGGCAACATATCTAACGTAAAAATATCGGGCATTAAATCGTTATTGACATCGGCAATATCGTTCCCCATAGAAAAATGGGACATGTGGCCGATGCTTAAATTAATGGTATTGGTAAATGATTTACCCGCCTGATTGATATAGAGAAAATCGGGTATGGTGTAATCGTTGGAGACATAAAAATCGGGCCAACCGTCTTGATTGACATCTGAAATCCCTACGGCTAAGCCATAGGAAAGTGTGGAACTCTGAATTCCTAATGCTTTTGTTTGATTGATGAATTTTCCTCCTTTGCCAGGGTTGACAAAAAACTGTATCCCTGAATTCTCATCAGGATTACTTAATAAATCGGTGGTACTCGATTCATCCAAAACTGGCAATGATTTTGGATTGTGGTTAACTAAAATCATGTCAAGATCTTGATCTCGATCATAATCGAAAAATACAGCATGCGTACTATTAGAAGGACTATCTAAGCCATAGCGTGCAGCCTCATCTTTGAATAAAGGGATGCCAGCAGGATCATTTCCCTGATTCACAAATAAAGAATTTCTTTTTTTATCTGGCGGTAAATTTCCAGAATAACATAGGTAAATGTCTAATTTATTATCCCCATTTATATCCACAAAGCTTACCCCAGTCTTCCAGGGACCTGGTCGGCCCGCCACGCCAGCCTGAAGCGCCACCTCCTTAAATTTCAAATTGCCTTCATTAATATATAAATGATTAGCCTCCATGTTACTGGAAAAGTACATGTCTTCTTTTCCGTCTCCATTGAGGTCACCTGTAGCTACTCCGCCCCCATTGTAAAAATATTCATACATGAGGACATTCGTGTTTAAACCTTCTTGAATGTTGTTTTGAAAATTAACTTGGGTTTGTTCCGGACTTAATAAGGAAAACAATTGAGGTTCGGAGACCTCTACAGATTCTTTGGATTTTTGGCATCCCAAAAGAAACAATAAAGAAAATAACAGGTAGTATTTTGGCACGAAAGATTTTTATGCTAAAAATAAAAAAAGGAAATGGGAAAGTCGTTAAACTTCCCCATTTCCTTTAAAATTAATTTGGATTAATATCCAGGATTCTGAACCAAATTTTTGTTACGGTTCATTTCGTCACGATGGATAGGTAAGAAATACATCTTATCTCCCCAAGCGCGGTTTTCTTTACCTGGATCCATAGGAACTACTTTATATTGATAATCGTAGCTAGTAGGATCATAACGATAAAGTGTAACCGTTTTTCCTGGCTTCAAAGTACCAATCACGTTAATGATTTGAACTTTATTACCTAAGGTAGAACCTGCAATCATCCAACGACGCGCATCATGATATCTTTGCTCCTCGAAAGCCATTTCAATGCGACGCTCATTGCGATAACGTTGACGTAAAGCATCACCGCTCTCTGTAATAGCAGGCATACCTGAACGGAAACGAACTTTGTTCAACCAAGCACGCGCTTCAGCATCTTCACCTAACTCAATACAAGCCTCCACATAATTCAACACGGCTTCTGTATAGCGGAAGAAAGGCCAAGGAATTTGTTGCCAAGTATTTTGGTCAACAATCGCTGGATTAGGGTCTGTAAATTTACGGAAGTAATATCCCGTATAACTTCCGTTCCAGTCTTCGATTGAACTTTTACGCGTATCTAAACCAAAATAAGCCACCTTATTAGAACCTGACATAATCTCATACTGTCCAGTTTGTATTTGATTAAATGGATCTTTTGGAGCTGCACTCGCTGAACGAGGCTTCCAAGAAGAACCATCATACATTAAAGTAGCGTAGAAACGAGGATCACGATTTACATAGGGAGCAGCCGAATGATCAGGCTTAGACCATGAAAACTTAGTACCATCCATCATTTCATAATCATCTACGAAATTTTGAATCGGTGCATTTCCAGCCCAGTTGTTGTATCCATTAGGTCCGTTAAACAAACCAATACGTCCACCATTCTCAGCTTTGGCATTGATGAAATAACGAGCAAAAATTAATTCTTTCTCTCCACCATTTCTGGATAAAGAGTTGTTCATATAATTTGTCGTTCCATCATCTTTAGATGCGGGCTCAGATAAATTCAATTTATTACCGAAACCTGGCAAATCTAATACAGCTTTAGCTGCATTCTTAGCTTTAGTCCAGCGCTCAGTACGAGAACCGTCTACAAAAGCAACAAACTCAGGATTTGTGTAAGCTGCCATCGCAGCAGATTTAGACTTAGCCGTACTCGCATCATATAAATCACTAGCTGCATAGATTAAAATACGAGATTTTAATGCTAATGCAGCTGCTCTAGAAGCACGTCCCGCAGCCATAGTTCCAGTCAATAAAGCAGCAGACTCATCACATTCCTTCTCAATAAAAGCGATACACTCTTTCATCGTGTTTCTTTTCGACAAGAATTCAGTATCAGATAATGAGAATGATTTATCTACGAGAGGAACACCCCCATAATAACGAACTAATTGATGGTAATAGTAAGCTCGCATGAACTTAGCCTCTCCATTCAATCGATCGACAGTAGCTTTAGGAAAAGTAGTTGCCTTTTTCAAGTTTTCTAAAGCCACGTTACAAGCACGTATACGAATATACATTTGTTGCCAGCTTAAGGTTCCGTTAATCCAACCTGGATCGGCAGGATTTGAACGTGATTCAGTGATTGTAGTAATGTTACGACCTGGGTGCGTAAAGGATGCTTCATCCGTCAAGGAAGCCAACATCTGCTCATCAAAACCTCCATTACCTAAACCTCCGTAGAGTTCAGTTACAAAGGCTTCTGCCAAGCTTGGATCTGTCCAAACAACAGATTCAGAAAGTTGATCTAAAGGTTTTGTGTTAACAAAACTGTCATTACAGCTCGTGAAGACAGTGCCAAAAACCGATAGCGCAATGATTACATATCTTTTTTTCATTGTTTTGTCTAGTTAATAATTAAAACGTTGCTGTTAATCCTAAATTTATAATCTTAGATTGTGGGTAATACTGGCCTGTAGAGCTCACAGTTTCTGGATCGAATACTTTCAACTTATCCCATGTAAACATATTCAGACCATTGGTATATAACCTAGCGTTCTTTAAACCAATTTTACTCAATAATGTTTCAGGAAGATTATATCCGATTTCAAAGTTTTTCAAACGAATGTAATCTGAACTTCTCAACCAATATGTGTTGTTAGCTGAAAAATATTGATCATTACGGTTAGCAATACGAGGATGTACGCTACTAGGGTTTTCTACCGTCCAGCGGTTTTCATAAATATCAGTTAAATAATTACCAATATTTCCCATTTCACCCGCACTTACGTATTGCATCGCCCCTGCTGCTCCTTGAAATAAGATCGTTAAATCAAAATTCTTATAAGTAGCTCCGAAATTCAAACCTCCTTGGAACAATGGTAATTGAGTGAAGTCGTTACGAACCGCATCATCTGGAGTAATTTTTCCATCCCCATTCCAATCCTTGTATTTCATATCTCCTGGACGCAAAGTATTCACGAGAGCTTTATAGCTTATCGTTGTTGCATCGATATCCGCTTGATCCTTAAATACCCCATCATATTGGTAAGCTACGAAGGTATTCATCGGTCTACCCGTAGAACGTTGCCATTCTGGCGCACCTGGTGCCTCATCCCAGAATAAAATCTTATTCTTAGCATAACCTCCGTTTAAACCTACATTGTATTTGAAATCACCAATTTGATTGCGATATCCTATTGTAAAGTCAAAACCTGAGTTTTCTACTTCTCCAATATTTTGAGCTGGTAAAGTCAAACCTGTCGACTGAGGAACAGAAGCGTTTTTAACCCAAAGGATATCCGTACGCTTGTTATAGAAATAATCCATCTCAAAAGTAACCTTATCATTGAATAATGAACCTTCTAAACCAATATCCGAGTTAGTAGCCACCTCCCACTGAATGTTCGTGTTCGGAATTTTAGTCTCAAATAAAGTTTTTGTTTCTACGTTACCAATGATGTAACTTCTAAATCCATAGGTAGATAAATACTGGTAAGTCGCAATTTGGTCATTACCCATTTGTCCCCATGAACCTCTCAATTTCAAGAAATTGATTACAGGTAACTGATCTTTGATGAAACTTTCTTCCGACATCACCCAGCCTAACATACCGCCTGGGAAAAAACCATAGCGAGTAGCCTCAGGGAAAATATCAGATCCATCATAACGCCATAAGAATTCAGCTAAATACTTTTCTTTGAAGTTATAAGCCACACGACCAAAATAGTTCAAACGTGCACGCTCATAAGCACCACCACCATTATTTTTCTCTAAATCTCCTCCGGCAAATATTTGATCTAAAGCTGGGGAAATGAAGAAACGACGATACGCATTGAAGTTATCTCCATTAATGGTTTCTCTATTCGTTCCAGCTAATACCGTAATACCGTGAGCGTTAAATTTACGCTCATAAGTAGCGATAGCTCCTAATAAAACATTTAATTGATTTTCATCACCTAATGTTAAGCGAGGCTCTGCAGGTCCACGCTTAGATGCCACCAACGTTGGTGTTTTACCATCTGCTTCAAAACCACTTCCTTTTTGATAAAGAGTCCATGGTGTCTCCCAACGCTTAGTCGCACGGAAACGCTTATCTATCGCAGCTGTACCTGTTAATTTCAACCCTTGAATCCAAGGAATTTTAACGTCTAACTGTCCATTCGTTTGGAAATAACTTTGCTTATCATGGTCATAACCTGTTAGGTTGGTTGTGATAACCACTGGATTTTCACCATTTTCAATATCAGGACCCGGTAAGCCGTTTGGCCAAAATGCTTGTTCCTGAGGTTTACCTCTCATTTGCATCCTGAAAATTGCACCGGCAGGCTTAGTTGGGAATCTACGAAATTCTTCACGACCTAAAATACCAATAGATAAATTCACATTTTCATTAATCTTTGCATCTAAATTCAAACGCAAATCGTATTGCTCAAATCCAGTAGCCGAATTTTTATAAAATGCATCTTGATTTTGGTAACCTAAAGAAGCTAGGTACTTAATATTCTCGCTACCCCCACTCATTTGAACATTGTGACGAGACTGAGGTGACCATGATTTTAAAGTCGACTTGTACCAATCTGTATTCGGGTAAAGCCATGGATCAGACCCATCAGCATATTTTTGAATGTCAGTTGGGCTATAAGGAGCCTTTCTACCATTATAAACCCCTGTAGCTTTATACGCAGCAGTTGCCGCACTCCATTGGTTTGTTGGTAATTGATAGATATCCAAATCATTTAACATACCTACGTATTGTGCAGCATTAGTTAATTTAGGGATAACGGTAGGATCAGCAAAACCTTGGTTGAATGAATAAGACAACTCTGGCTTTCCTGTTTTTCCTTTTTTCGTGGTAATCAAGATAACTCCATTCGCTGCACGAGCACCGTAAATAGCTGCTGATGCATCTTTTAAAACAGAGATCGTCTCAATATCAGCAGGGTTAATACGGTCTAAACCTCCCGAACGATTTGGAATACCGTCAATTACGATCAAGGCATCATTGTTATTCAAGGTGTTAGCACCACGGATACGAATAGATGATCCATCATAACCTGGTTCTCCAGAACGGTTAACCGCAACTACCCCAGCCATACGACCAGCAAGTGAATTACTTAAGTTAACACTCGGCGATTTCTGTAAGTCTGATCCTTTAACGGATACAACTGATCCAGAAACCGTCGCCTTTTTCTGAACACCGTAACCTACGACAACTACCTCAGAAAGGCTTTTTGCATCAGGATTAAGAGAAACATTGATTATGCTTTGATTCCCTACGGTCACTTCTTTACTTTCATAACTCACAAAAGTAAAAATGATTTTACTAGAACTACCAGGTACAGAAAGACTATACTTTCCATCTGCATTCGTCGAGGTTCCTTTATTGGTCTCCTTAACGATGATGTTTACTCCGATCAAGGCCTCGCCTTTTTCATCGGTCACTTTACCTGTAATAGTTTGATTTTGGCCAAATGCTACCCAAGAACTAGAGAGCAGAAAGGCCAGCAAGTACAGAAACTTGCTGCGGTAAAAGTTTGATTTCATAAAATGGTTTTTTAGATGTTTAGTCGACATAATAGTTAAATTCATCGACTTTAATTGGGTGAAGATATAAAGGCTTTTTTTAAAAAAAAACTTTTCATTCGCAAATAAATGCTTTTAAACTAATTAAAGGCACTTTTTCAAAGAGAATAGTGATCCATTCATATGTGAATAGTCATAAAAATAAGTGATTAAATGGTAATTAAACTTCAAATAATACTATAAAATTTATTTAGAAAAAAAGATTAAAAAAATACCGACCTAGCTCACAAAAATATGGCTACGTCGGTATTGAATTTTGAATTCAACCCAAAAAAGGAAAATTTACGGTTGGCTAATTTCCTCTAGGTGCTCTAAAAACGGTAGGCCTCCAAATATCATTTTTACTATTGATATCGGGGAACACATGATCTGGATCAATCGTCACTGACTTGATGGGAATGGTCGTTGACGTTCTAAAGGTCCAAGAACTTCCTCTTTGCCAAATTTCAACAGGAAAAGTAAAACGTTCTTTCGCCCCACTAACTAATTCCACATCCACCACAGCTGGCATGGCCATCTTTTCCATGTTTTCAATGGTAATTAAGGCTCCTTTTGCTGGGTCTTGTTCGATGTAATCCACATCCTTCACCGATTGATCTAGACGCCACAATTCGTAAAACCAAGATTTCCAAAACCAACCCAAATCTTCGCCCGCGCCATCTTCCATCGCCTTAAAAAAGTCGAGTGGCGTAGGATGCTTGAATGCCCAATGCTTGATATAGTTCTTAAACGCATAATCAAAACGATCCGCACCTAAGATATTTTCACGTAAAATCTTTAAACCTATGCCTGGTTTATTATAGGCTTCCCAACCTAAATTCATGGGTTGAATGACATCAGGAATCGAAATAATGGGATCCGCATATTCCCTAAACATTCTAGGGGCTATTTGATGCATATCCATTTTCTGACTTTTAAACTCTCCTTTATTAAAGGCGTCCATGGAATAAAAATTAATGAATGTATTAAAACCTTCATCCATCCAAGGAAACTTACGCTCATTTGAACCTACAATCATTGGAAACCAGTTGTGCCCAAACTCATGATCTGTAACTCCCATCAGCGCACGCGTTTGATCACGGTAGCCACAAAAGATAATCCCAGGATATTCCATACCCGAAACGATACCCGCCACATTCGTCGCTACCGGATAGGTATATTCGTAAAGCCAATTTGAATAATATTCAATCGACGCTTTCACATATTCCGTTGAACGTCCCCAAGCATTTTGCCCGTTGGACTCCACAGGATAAACAGAAACAGCCATGGATTTTTTACCACTTGGTAAATTGATTCTAGCTGCGTCTAAAATAAATGATTTTGAAGTGGCAAAAGCGACATCACGGGCATTTAAACATTTGAATTTCCAAGTTAAACGGTCTTTCGATGGCCTTGAAGCGGGATTTAATACCTCCTCAGCAGACCGAATCACCACGGTAGTTTCAGACTGTGCCGCCAAAGCCCATTTTTTCACTTGGTCTGCGGTATACACTTCCGATGGATTAACAAGTTCTCCCGATCCTACTACGATATGTGAAGCCGGTACATTAATGGAATACTCGAAATTTCCATATTCCAAATAAAATTCACCCGCGCCTAAATATGGCAGGACATTCCAACCCTCTATATCGTCATATACGCACATCCTTGGAAACCATTGGGCCACGGTGAAAATAGCACCATTTTTAGTTTCTTGAATACCCATTCGGTCATGGCCATTCGCCGGAGACTTAAACGAATAAACGATTTTAATTTTGGCTATACCCACTTTTTCAGCCATGGGTTGAGCCAAACGAATTTGCATACGCGTGTCGTCCACCACAAAATTTGCTGGTTTCCCATCTACCATTACACTCTCAATTTGATATCCTCCCTCAAAACCTATATTACCAAATCTTCCACCTGAAACTGGCGTGCTTTTGCCTCCACGCGATTTAGTCGAGAATGAATTTTGGTCTAATTGCAACCATAAAAAAGGCAATTTATCCGGAGAATTATTCTTATAAGTCATCTCCACCTCACCCGATATTTTACGAGCTTCTTCATCTAAAGATGCGGATATTTTATAGTCTACCGAGTTTTGCCAATACGTAGGGCCTGGAATACCGGAACCCGAACGAGCCGAAGATGCAGGACCATAATTCCAAAGTGGATGAAATAATTCATAGGCATTATAAGTCGACTTAGTCTGTCCCAAAGCAGAAAATGCCACAAAAAATAAAATGACTAATGTATTTTTAAACATGATCGATTGTTTTAGAAAATAAATTAAAAAATAGTTAATATTTCATCGTCCATTAATCGTTTGGATAAACCTAATGTTTTAGGAACCTCATAATGGAAGAAAAATTTCATCGTATGAATTTTATCTTGGTAAAAAGCTAGCTCATCTGCACGTAAGCCTCCTGCTTTTATGGCAGCAGCTGCTATATTTCCCTGCTTCAACCATTGCCATGCCACGGTAACTATACCAAACAATTCCATATATAATGTGGAATCAGCCAAATAAATATCAAATTTTCCTTGCATCGCAATGCCTAATTTGTGCATGGTAACCTTGGTCAAATTGGCCACTTCTGCTTCTAAAATATCCGCATATTTAGTAACCAAATCAGAAGATTTACCTAATTCAATATCTTTTGCGATCCATTTCCCTAAGGTTTGAAGCGCCTGACCATTGTTTGAAGGGATGCCTCTACCTAACAATGTTAATCCATGAATTCCAGTAGTTCCTTCATAAATAGACATAATCCGTACGTCTCTTGCCATTTGTTCCAAAGGAAAATCTTCCGTATACCCATAACCACCTAGTACTTGAAGTCCTTGGTTGACCGCTAATGTTCCCATTTCAGCTGGATACGTTTTAGCGACGGTCGTCATTAGATCTAATAACAATTGGGCCTCCGACTGTTCCTCACCTTCCGCACACTTAGTTAAATCATCCCAAAGGAGACATTGGAAAAGCAATCCCATGGATCCTTCGACAATAGCTTTTTGGAAATACAACATACGTTGCACATCCGGATGATTTTTAATTAAAGTCGGCGGAGTATTGGGATCTTTATTGGTCAATAAACGACCCTGAGATCTTTCGTTTGCATATTGCTTTGAGAAATGATATGCGGCAGAAGCAATATAGGCTCCACCCATACCCACTCCGATTCGCGCCTCATTCATCATCTGAAACATGTATTTTAGGCCTTTATTGGGCTCGCCAACTAAATAACCAATTGACGCTGCTTTATCTCCGAAGGATAAATGAAGTGCCGGTGTAGCTTTTTGGCCCATTTTATGGTAGACACCTAAAGAAACCACCTCATTTTGAACCAATTGGCCATTTTCGATTCGCTTTTTAGGCACGACAAAAAGAGAAATTCCTTTAGTACCTGCAGGTGCACCTTCCAACCTAGCCAGAACTAAGTGAATGATGTTTTCAGAAAAATGATTGTCTCCTCCCGAAATAAATATTTTTTGACCTTTAATGGAATACGTTCCATCTCCTAAATCTTTGGCAGATGTAGTAACGTCGTTCAACGAGCTTCCTGCTTGTGGTTCAGTTAAACACATCGTACCAGCCCATTTGCCAGAAAGCATGTTAGGGACAAATTTATCTGCTAATTCTTTTGAACCAAAAGACGCAATTAAATGTGCTGCTCCATGAGAAAGACCCGTAAACATTACTACTGAATTATGCGCAGCACCCCGAATAAATTCATGTGCCCCGCCTATTAATGATGGCAATTGCTGACCCCCATGCTCAAGATCAAATGTAACACCAATCATTCCCGACTCGCCCATCTCCTTCATGTAAGGCTCAACTCCCGGATGCACTTGTACCACACCATCCACTAATTCAGCTGCCTTCCGATCCGAATCGACATAAATGGGACGCAAATATTTCTCGGCAATTAAATCAGCTGAATCCAATAACATGTCAAACATGTCAGGTGTATAATCCGCAAAGCGAGGATATTTACAAAGGGAAGCACTATCAAAAACCTCCTTTAAAAGGAAGTCGAGATTCCGACGGTCGTATTCTTTAGCCATAATTTTTTAAGTATTTGAAACAAATTTGCAGAGAAAAAATATATTATGCAAGCATACTATATTTTTGTTGATTGTTATCACAATTTAAATTCTACAGACATCGATTTGTCTCCTTTGATCTATTAATTTTTCTTATTAAAATGAGATTGTTTACGGTAACGGATCATAGCCACTACCTCCCCAGGGATGGCAACTGGATATACGCCGAATGGCCATTCGAAATCCCTTGAAAAATCCGTATTTCAATAAGGCTTGTTTTGAATATTCGGAGCAAGTCGGTTGGTACCGACAGGAATTAGGCAAAAACGGAGATATCATTCCTTGATACATGCGAATTAAACCCAAAAAGATTAATTTCAATATCGTGCCCAATTTTTTTCCTGGAATTGTTTTGCTTCCGTTTATTTGTTAATTAAAAGAAGCGAAGATTTGATATAAACGCTAATTTAAATAAATTGCCTTAAATATTTTCCAACCAATATGCCGAAAATTGCTAAGAGTTCTAAACTAATACTCATTTTATCGACCTTTATGTTAATCGGTCTATTAGCAAGTTCTCATCAAACTAGAAGTTTCTTTCATTCAAAAACAAAAATAGAATTAAAAAACGATAGTATCAGTTTACTTTTTGACCCTAAAATAGCGGAACAAAAATCCATCAAATTGGATACTTTTTTCAAAAAACTCCAACAAAACACCGGATTCAATGGGGCTGTTTTAATTTCTCAATACGGAAAAGTAATTTATAATAAATCATTTGGCTACGCCAACTATTTCACAAAAACACCCATCAATAGCCACACCCATTTCCAGTTGGCCTCCGTGTCCAAGCAATTTACCGCGGTGGCCATCATGCAGTTAAAGGAAAAAAACCTATTAGGCTACGACGACCCTATCTACAAACACATTCAAGGATTCCCATACGATTCTAGCTTAACCATTCGGAGTTTATTAACCCATCGTTCTGGCCTTTCTGATTATGCCTACAACATGGATAAAATGTATGATAAGAAAGTTCCATTGACCAATCAAAAAGTTGTGGAAATGATGATCCGTTTAAAACCCCATATTGATTATCGGCCTAACGCACGCTTCAGCTACAATAACACAAACTATATGTTATTAGCTTATATCGTGGAAAAATTAAGTGGTGAAAACTTTAGAACCTACGTCAAGAAAAATATTTTCGAGCCAGCAGGCATGAAAGAAACTTTTATTTACGATCCATTGCATCCGGAAATGCTGAAAACTGCTGCTACAGGATATGTACCAAGGCGTGGAGGGCCTGCCGTTTCTGACTTTAATCACTTAGATGGAGTGACGGGAGATAAAGGGATTTATTCCACCGTTGAAGATCTGCATCTTTGGGACAGCGCTTTAAATGAAGAAAAAATAGTCAAATCAAGCACTTTGGAGGAAGCTTTCACTCCACAACACACCATACCTACTACCCTTCCGAAAAACTATGGATTTGGTTGGCGCCTAACACAACTCGATAATGGTGAGTGGCTTACCTATCACACAGGATGGTGGCATGGATTTAAAAATTACTATCTTCACAATCCAAAAGATAATTCATCCATCATAATTTTGGGTAATATGGCTGGACATTCTTTGGGAAGAGTTAATGTAGTACAATCAATTTTATACCCAGAAAAAGCAAATTTATTTATGAAAGGGGAAGCACTTCCATTAGAATTTACCTCTGGCAACTAATTCAATACCTTATGAAAAAATTCATCTTATTTACAATCGCATGGTCTTGCTTAAGTATTTCAAGCTTTGCCCAATCGGATGATGACGCGATCAAATCGACCATCAATACCTATTTCGACGGATTCACCAAAGGAGATTCCGCGAGTTTAAATAAAGCATTTTACTCAGGTGCCTTATTAAGAAACTTAAATACATCCACTGGAAGAGTACAAGACTCGCCCGTAAAAACCTTTATCAGCAAAATGCCAGCAGGTGGAGTGAAGGCCACTGGAAAATTAATATCCTATTCATACGCTGGAACTTCGGGAGTTGCGACTGTTGAGCTTCAATTTGCCGATTTCAAATACATTGATTTATTAAGTTTATTGAAGATTAATGATCAATGGAAAATTGTTTGTAGGGTCTACAGCCGAGTAGAATCGGATGTCCAATTAAAAGGATCTGCTGCTACAGATGCAGTCGCTACCCCGACAAAAAAGAATTCCGCGAATGCGAAACCAAAAAAGAATGACGGTTGGTAAACCCCAAATTAAAATCCTACTCCTATAAAACACCAAAGGGAGGTCTTCAAATGAAGATCTCCCTTTTATTTTTATTCATTTAAATTCCCTACCAATAGATAGGTCCTTTGCCTAAATACTTTTCAGCAATGGGCATATAATATGATTTTAATTCTTCAAAATTAGGCACATCAGGAGATTTCGTATATAAATCATATTGATTGAAATCCTTAATCCACTCCAAATATTGAGCATCCTTTTCATTCAATAATGCTTGGTAACTTCCACCGGTATGCCATGGATAAAACGAATGGAAACGGATCATCGCCATTCCAGCCTCAGGAATGGTATTCGTTGGATGATTTTTTAATACTTGGTATAAATATTCATCATGTCCCCAGGCTAATTCTAAATTATCTAAACCACATCCTGGATTGTAAATACCTAATTCTGAGTTGTAACGGTCGACTAACATATCTGGGTTTTCCTGATTGAATTCTGGATAAACACATGTATCAGGTAATTTACAACCTACGACAAATACATCGCCAACTAATCCCCATTGCTCCGCTTGACTCGTTCCATCCTCATCTGAACCAAATAAATACATGGCTTTTCCTAAATCATGGATTAACCCGACCAATTGCATCCAATCTGGACGACCGTCTTGGCGAATTCCTTCAGCAGATTGCAATAAGTGAATAATATTAGGGAGATTTAAATCCGGATCGCTCACGTCAATTAATGCGTTTAAGCGATCCATCATATCCCACAAATCCATCGGACGCTCAAAAGTCAAATACTTCTTTTTCATCCTTTGAACGTAATCATACGTCTGGCGCGTACGCATCTTGTAATAATGATCCTTTACGGCTGCAGTAATATCGCCTTGCTCGTAATTACGAAATTCGGATTTTTCTTTAACTATAGTTTCCATGCGAAATGATTTGAGGAACCAAATTACAAAAATGATTTTAAAAACAAAAAATCAATGTGTCATTAAAGACAAAGCAATCGAGCTTAGAAGCATCAAGAAACCAAGAACAAAAAATATGGTAGGATTTAATACCGGGACAGAATTGTCGCTCAAAGATGCTTCATAGGGATTTTCAGAAAGATATCGAACCGGTATTTCCTGACCAATCTCGCAATTTTTTGCAATTCCCTGCTCGGCTTCCCTTCTAAATTCTAACCCATTCACATGGTAAGCAACGATTGGAAAATAAATAGGGAAACGACCCGAATGATCGCCCCTTGCATATCGCTTTGAAATCTCAACGATCTTACCATACGTTGTTTTGGAATGAGATACCCATTTTGATCTCTTTTTGTACAAGAAAATCCCAACCACAATTAAGGCCACAGAAATCAACAAAAACAGACTTAAAAACAAAGTCATCGAACCCTGAAAAGCTCCTGTTGGCCGACCTGAAATTAACAAAACTCCTTGTAACAACATATTCAATTTTAATGCATTCAGCTATAAACTCCCTGAATTTTGGTCAAAGCAACAACAAAAAAAAATCAAAATCAAATTTTGTAAATTCCCCATAAAAAAGCTTCAGGATCATAATCAAAGCACTTTTTACTCATTTTTGTCAGACATTAAAAAATAGGATTGAAATTTGATAAATTTTTATAAAAAATTGTACAATTCAGTCATTTTAGGTTTTAAATTTCATCGAGTTTCGCTAAAAAAATATTTTTATAAAATTTTTAATTTCATTCAAATTTGTATTTTTGACTTCCAACTAATCTGTAATTATGAAAAATACGATAAAATTCCAGCTCATTGCGATGATGTTTTTGATGTTCTTCTCTTGGGGAGCATGGTATGGCCAAATGAGTAAATATCTACTAACAACTTTGGGTGCAACAGGGGACCAAGTGGGGAATGCCTACACGACGTTTTCCATAGCAGCAATCTTTGCTCCCTTTTTTGTCGGCCTCATTGCAGATCGTTTTTTCTCAGCGCAAAAGGTGATGGGATTTCTTAATATTTTAGGAGGTGTGATTTTATATTTCTTGAGTCAAACCAAGGACCCTGAGATTTTCTTTTGGTACATTTTAGCTTATACACTTTGCTTTGCTCCTAATTTGGCCTTATCGAACTCGATTGCCATGAATCAAATGCAAAATCCTGAAAAGGAGTTTCCTGCGATTCGAGTTACGGGTACTATTGCATGGATTGTTGTGACGAATATCATTGGGTTTTTAGCTTTAGGTGACAACGTAGCTATCTTTCAGATTGCCATGTACAGTTCATTTGCCCTAGGAATTTATGCCTTCTTTCTTCCAGATACCCCACCAAAAGCAGATAAAAATGCGTCCATTGGGCAGATCATTGGATTAGATGCACTCAAATTATTTAAGGATCGTTCATTCCTGATTTTCTTTATTTCATCCATTTTAATCTGTATCCCACTTTCATTTTATTATGCGATGGCAAACCCATCTTTGACAGATTCACACATGAGCAATGTTGAAAATAAAATGTCATTGGGACAGGCCTCAGAGGTAATTTTTATGCTTTTGATTCCATTGGCTTTCATCCGCTTAGGAGTTAAGAAAATGTTAATCGTTGGGCTTGTCGCCTGGATTATTCGCTTCTTATGCTTTGGCTACGGCGACGGAATCCAAAGTGAATGGATTTTATATATCGGAATTGTTTTACATGGAGTATGCTTCGATTTCTTCTTTGTTACAGGACAGATCTATACGGATCAAAAAGCGGGCGAAAAGATCAAAAGCTCAGCCCAAGGATTAATTACTTTAGCCACTTATGGCGTGGGAATGGGCATCGGATCTAAATTATCGGGAATCGTTTTAGACATGTATACCAGCGGAGGTGTGCATGATTGGAAATCAGTTTGGATGGTACCAGCCGCTATAGCAGCTTTAGTACTTATTTTATTTGTACTTTTCTTTAGTGAAAAGAAAGAGACAGCTTAAGTATTTTTTATTTTACGAATCATCCAAAACAAGAGTCCCGGGAAAAAACGTTTGACAAAAAGGCCTAAAGCCTCAAGCTTTCCGCCAATGAAAAACTCGTTTTTCCCGGTATTTATAGCCTTCAAAATAGCTTCCGCTGTGAGGGTCACATCTAATCCCTTCGCTTGATTTGGATCCATTTTGCCATATTTCTGTCCGTCTTCATTGAGTGCATGAATGGAAATATTGGTCCTAATATATCCTGGCAAAATAGTGGTTACTCGAATTCCATCCTCATGTACTTCAGCCCTTAAAGAGTCGAAAAAGCCGATTAATGCATGTTTTGTAGCTCCATAAGCAGCTCTCCTTGGGGTACTTATCCGACCTGCCACAGAAGCAATAGGTATAAATCTTCCTGATTTTTGACTTTTAAATATGGGTAAAATCGCTTGAGTTAAAGAGACAATGGAAAAGAAATTAACTTCAAATAATTGTCGGTAAACTTCAAACTTTGTATTTTCAATAAAGGACCTTTGGCTTACCCCTGCATTTAAAATAACGAAGTCTATTTTTCCATAAGTGCTTATTACTTCATGCACTTTCTCCTCGTGGACAGATAAGTCAATCATGTCAAAAGGCATCACATGTGCCATTGAACCATAAGATCGACAAGTGTCTGCGACACGATTCAATTCGGATTCGCGGCGAGCCGATAATACAAGGTGTGCCCCTTGTCGAGCAAAGGCATGGGCTAAGGCTTCTCCAATTCCGGAAGAAGCTCCTGTGATCCAGACTGTTTTATCTTTAAAATCCATAAATAATTTTAATAAAGTTTTATCAGTAAGTAGATTTTAATTATCAGTATTTTTTGTGCTAATATGGTCGAAAAAACATAGCTTTACTAACTTTTCAAAAGTTAGTAAAGCTTGAAATGGGGGTCTTATTTCAACATTTTTTTGAAATTTCAAGCGTAATTAAATTAGCAAAAATCTCTTGTAAATAAGCTTTATTTATTAGAGATTTTAATGCTAAAATGACCAACATCACCTCACATTTTCAAGCTCTTTAAAAAAGTCGGCCATTGGATTTACTTCCAGTCGGAGTAATTTTTGCCAAAGACGAATCGCCTTTGTCATCAAACCGCTTTCAATTAAAAAGCCATCATGGCCATACAAAGAATCAATCACTTGAAAGGATGCATCTGGAATATGCTTGGCTAAAAATTCTTGTTCAACGATGGGAAATAGCGCATCTGATTTAATGCCGATCACAAGCGTTTTAGATTTTATAGATTTTAAGGCTGCTACCACCCCACCGCGATTTCTCCCAACATCTTGAGAATCCATCATCGTAGATAATCGATAATATGAAAAAGCATTGAAGCGTTTGGCTAATTTATCACCTTGGTATCTTTGGTAAGAAACAGCTCTTAGGTTTCCACCCATGGAGTTTTCTTGACGCGCTTGGGTAATTTGATACGTTTCATAATTTCGATAGGAAATTAATGCCGTGGCCCGAGCAGCCTTCATGCCATTAATTCCTGCCTGAGCATTCGATTCGAGCCATGTCGGATCCACCTCGATGGACATTCTTTGTGATTCGTTGAAAGCAATTCCCCATGAGGAATGCACCGCATTAGTCGCAACTAAAATCAAATTATCAATCAAGTCAGGCTTCATAATGGCCCATTCTAGGGCTTGTTGGCCCCCCATCGAACCTCCAATGCACGTTTTAATCTTCTTAATTTTCAAATGCTTCCTTAGCAATTCGAATGAATTGACCACATCCCGAATCGTTACGTCAGGAAATGTATGAAAATACGGTTGGCCCGTCAGGGGATTTACCGACAACGGACCGGTGGACCCATAATGCGAGCCCGGAATATTCACACATATAATGAGGTTATTTTCAGGGTTGAATAATTTTCCCGGTCCTACCAAGCCTTGCCACCACTCAGCCACATCGTGGCTACCCGTAAATGCATGACATATCCAAATGATGTTATCTTGAGCAACATTGGCTTTCCCCCACGTTTGATATACCAAATCAAAACTAGAAAATTGGAACCCATTTTCTAAAATGAAGGTGTCGGTCGAATGATAATGATGAATTTCTGCTTGCATACAACATAACATTATATTTCCCTAAACAGGCAACCGCCTGGGGTAGGAATTAGCACCGGGGTCAATTTCTTGACGGGTTGCCAGAAGTTCACAGAGCCTAGTCTCTCCCTTCTTCTTTATAATTCAATGGCAATCAGCTACTGAATGAGGATGCAAATTAACAGCGGGAATAAGGAAATTCCAAAAATTGAAGGCTAAAATTTATTTTAAAGCCACAATTATCAGATATTTGCCCCATGATAAAAATATTTATTTTTTATTTCCTTGTAGGCCTAATTGTATGGGGAATTAGCCAAAGTTCCTTAGCTCATTTCCTGCATCCCGACCTGAAATTCATCTTTGTATTTCTATTATTTCAATCGTATTTGACCCTTCAATTAGCCCAATTTGGGCAAAAAAATGAGGGTGAGAAGTTTGTACAATTCCAAACTGCTTCCTTCGCTATCCGATTTATTTTGAGTATTCTCTTTATCGCATTCTTTGCCTATACCCACACCCCACAAATTTATTTGTTTGTAGGCAACTTTTTTGTACTCTATTTATGTAGTTCAAATTTTGAAATATTTGGTTTGCTTCGTAACTTGCGACGTTTTTAGAAATCCCGAAGAAAATTTTTGGAATTTTAATGGACAAAATTCAGTTAATCAACGAATTAGCAAAAATTACAATAGAAATTATTTTTAAGAGCGAATGAAGATGCCGATGTTTACTTATTTCAAAAAAATGTATTTTTCAAATATAATCTTAGGATTTTTATTTTGCTTGACGAGCCTAACTGTTTGGGCAAATGAGAATGAAGCGGCGCAAAAACCTACTCCTACGGAAGCGACAAGTACCGCGTCAGCTCCAGAAGAAAGTAAATCAGAAAAATTCGATCCAGGTAAATTAATCATGCATCACATTGCTGATGAGCATGAGTGGCATTTCATGACGATTGGCCACACGCACATCACGTTGCCTTTGCCATGTATCGTATATTCAGAATCAAAAGGATTATCGGTTTTTTCATCGGCTAATTTTAAAAATGAACACCATGAGGAAGTTCCTTACCAAGGACTAATACTGGAACATGGTAAAATTCATGCGGAGAATGGAGAACATGTGTATGATTTTTCAATCACTAAAAACGTTGCTTCCCTTTTAATTTCAGCTATATTATTGCTCACTATTTTTATAGGAATTGGCAAGAGATACCAAGAAAATCCACACCGAGCACCTAAAGGTATGCAATCTTTATTTGAGCCTGTTATTATTTTTGTTCGTGATGAAATTGCCAAAACCAATATTGGCGAGAAGCATTATCGTCGATTTATGCCGTATTTGTTAACTGTCTTCTTTTTCATCTGGTTTAATAATATGTTGGGTTTAATTCCAGGAGGAGCCAATGTAACTGGTAATATTGCGGTAACGCTTGTTTTAGCCATCATTGCCTTTGTAATTACTAATTTAAATGGTAAGAAAAATTATTGGTTACATATTTTTGCCATGCCAGGTGTTCCTAAATGGATGCTAGTGATTTTGACTCCCGTGGAAATTGTGGGTGTATTCATGAAGCCATTTTCGTTAATGGTTCGACTATTTGCCAACATCACCGCAGGACACATCATTTTATTAAGTTTGGTTTCTTTGATATTTATCTTTGAAAATGCAGCTTTAGGACTAGCAGTAGTTCCTTTCTCGCTATTTATGAATGTCATTGAAATGATTGTTGCCGTGATTCAAGCCTACATTTTCACCATGTTAGTTTCGACTTACATAGGTGCTGCTGTAGAGGAGCATCACCATTAATTTGTAAATTAATTTTTTTATATAAACCCAAATCGTATGTCTATTTTATCGATTTTATTAGAAGTTTCTGTAGGTCTTGGCCTTGCAGGTATTGGTGCTGGATTAGCAGCTATTGGTGCTGGTGTTGGTATCGGTAACATTGGTGGTTCAGCAATGGAAGCCATTGCACGCCAACCAGAAGCCTCTGGAAAAATTCAAGGAGCGATGTTGATCGTAGCGGCTTTCGTTGAAGCTGTTGCCCTTTTCGCTGCTGTAATTTGTTTGTTGGTTACGTTAAAGTAATTAACCCAAAGAATCCTCTGAGGGATAGCCTCAGATTCAGGATTTGAAAAATTTTAAGCGCAATTTGAGACTCATTTGGAGCCAAATTGCGCTTATTAAAACGATACTAATTTTTAAATTTATATAAGATATGGAGTTAATTACCCCAGACTTTGGATTAATATTTTGGCAGCTACTTGTCTTTGGAATTTTATTCTTTTTGCTAGCCAAATTTGCTTGGAAGCCCATCATCAATTCATTGGATGAACGTGAGCAATCCATTGACCAAGCCATCAAGCTTTCGGAAACTACCCGCAAAGAAATGGCTGAATTAAAAGCAGGAAATGAGCAGTTAATCGCTAGCGCGCGTGCAGATCGTGACGCAGTGATCAAGCAAGCCAAAGAAGCAGCAGATGCGATGATTTCTCAAGCAAAATTGGATGCTCAAACTGCAGCCGCCCAAGAAATAGATAAAGCAAGAGTTGCTTTTGAGCAGGAGAAAGTAGCCGCTGTCAGTGCTATTCGCAAAGAAGCTGCTAATCTATCCTTAGAATTAGCTGAAAAAGTACTTAAAAATCAGTTAAAGGATAAAGCAGCACAAGAAAAATTAGTTTCTGAGTGGATTTCAGAAGTAAAATTATAATTGAAACATTGTTAAAATAAGTAAAAATGTCTGAATTAATTGTTGCCCATCGATACGCTAAATCACTGCTCGACTTCGCCATTGAAAAAAATGTAGTGGACGCTGTTTATACAGACATGGTTGGTTTTAAAGAGACTTGCGAGGGAAGCAAAGACCTTGTATTGGCACTTAAAAGCCCTATCATCAAGCATTATACTAAATTAGCCATTCTAAATAAGCTATTTAAATCTATATTTAATCCGGTTACCTACTCAATCTTTGTGATCATTACTAATAAAAATAGAGAGAGTATTTTGCCTGCCATAGCCAAGCAATTCATCAATCTTTATACTGAATTTAAAGGCATCCAAAAAGCAGAAATTACAAGTGCTAGTGCCTTAACTGATGATCAAAAGAAGGCAGTGACTAAAATTGTCAAAGATTATACGGGTAAAGAAGTTCAGTTAACGGAACATATTGATGAGTCATTAATTGGCGGTTTCATTTTACGCGTTGGGGACCAACAAATCGACGATTCCATCCGAAGAAAATTGAATGACTTGAAAGTCACCATGGCATCTTAAATTCATAAAGCCTTTTCTATAAAGGCTTTTTTTATACCCTCTAAAATGAAAAATCTAGCGCTATTTTCAGGTTCGATTTTTGCCGCAACGTCCGTTGCTATAGGCGCCTTCGGAGCACATGCTTGGAAACCTTACCTATTGCAGATAAGTCGATTGGATACATTTGAGACAGCTGCTCAGTATCAAATGTATGGAGGATTAGCCCTGATTTTATTAGGTGTTTTACAAATAAATAGACCTAGTAAAATGCTAAAAATAGCCACTTACTTTCACATTACGGGCTCAATCGTATTTCCTGGATCATTATATTTGATTTGCATAAGCCAACAATTATTTTGGGGAGCCATAGCGCCCATTGGTGGATTAGCTTTTATCCTAGGATTTGCATTGATGGCTTTTGATGCGATTAAAAAAAATTAGTGTCTCATCACTAATTCCAAGCTATGCCAGACAATTTCCCCCATGGTTTGGCAGGTTAAAAAACGATCATCATTATAATGCTTGGCCAATTCGGATTTTAGTTGGTCTACATTCTCCGCAGGAGCTATTTCATCTTTTGACATCACATTCATCAAATCGTATACGCGCTGGCTCTCCGATTTTAATCGACTTGCGATCATCGAGCGTTCTTCAATTTGATATTGCCAAACAGACTCGGGGGTCATATACTTCATCCCAAGTTCAATCAATGGATTATTTTGTTTAAAGTACTGCGGCAAATAAACCGATTTTTTTCCCTCGTAACATTGTTGGTCAAAATCGATCGGCCGAATCCGGTAATAAATTTCCTCAAAATCAGGCGTAGTAATCACTACATAATTGGCACTATGCATATCGCCCAATAGTTGCACTAGACACCTTTCATTGAATTTAACGAACTCCTTAGCTAAGCGGATAGGTGCCTCCAAATCAGTCTCTAATTCCTGCTGAAGAAATATATCGCCAGGAACCCCAGCTATATGCTCTTCCACCAAAGTATTTTCATGGGTCACATAATTAATCCGATTAGGGGATAAAATATGTTCTAATTCTAAGCCATATACTCGAGAGGCATCGGCAATTTTAATGTAGAAATAATCAAAGTTGTCATTGACCCGATTAACAATTCTTATCCGAAAAGGATGCGTATTTCCATAGGTACAAAAATCCACTCGGTCGATCACCAAATGCTTAATTACCTCCTCGTTCCCATCCGTTTTTAAGTCGGCATAAATCTGTTTCAGCGATTCATAAACTCCTTCCTGATCTCCAGGAGAATAAAACACAGATTCCCAAAGTGTATCAACCCCATTTTTGTCATACAAGACAATCGCATTATCATAACGTAATAAGTCCGCATAACTGATGTTCATCTTATACTCACGATTGTACTTTTTTAAATACCGGCGGAGTTGATGATTAATTCGATAAAGGATTTTTTTCTTGGTTATTAAGGCCATTATTCTACGTAATCAAGTGATTCGCCAAAAGTTTCCTTCAAATGAGTGACGGCCCAAAAAGCTAGTCCAAAACAGACGAAACCTACGATCGCGGCGGCATTAATAAGTCCAAATTGGGGAATTAAAGCTTTGAATAATAAGGTAATGGGAATTAAAGCTCCCCGCACAAAATTAGGCACCGTTGTGGTCACTGTCATGCGTAAATTAGTCCCAAATTGCTCCGAGGAACTAGTTAAAAATACAGCCCAATATCCGCCAAAAAATCCTAAAGCGGTGATGATTACATGACCAAACGAAACGCTAATGTTGGACAAGAAATAAAGGAAATAAATAACTAAAAATGAAACGAGCGTGAGGTAAATCAAAACGGCTTGCTTTCTACTTTTTAAAACTTGGCTCAAAGCCCCACTGGCAAAATCACCAAATGTCAAACCTAAATAACAATACATGATAGCATCCCCTCCATTTATTTGACCACTAATCCCGAAGGATTGCGTGATTTCTGGAGAAGCAAAAACGAGGATGCCAATGATGTACCAAATAGGTAACCCCATCATGATGCAATACATGTATTTGGTGAACGTAGCCCGATTCGAAAACAGTTGGAAGAAATTTCCCTTCTTAACCCCTTGGCCTAAATCCTGATACATGGAAGATTCAAAAGTTCCTAACCTTAAGAGTAAAAGTGCTAGGCCCATCCCTCCGCCAATAAAATAGCAGGTTCTCCACCACTCCGGATCCGCACTTAAATTAGAAATGATGGGGGCGACAATAGCTCCTGAAGCACCGACCCCGGCTATAATCAATGTACCAATCCCGCGTTTTGAAGCGGGTAATGTTTCGTTGACCAGTGTAATTCCTGCCCCTAATTCCCCCGCTAAACCAATACCGGCAATAAACCTTAAAATAGCGTAGGTGTTCATATCTGTGACAAATCCATTTAAAGCATTTGCGATGGAATACATTAATATAGAACCAAACAAAACAGATTTTCGGCCTTTTTTATCTCCGTAAACGCCCCATAAAATTCCTCCTAAAAGCATCCCCCCCATTTGGATATTCATCAGATTAAGTCCTTGATCTAATAATTCAGATCCCGATAAGCCTAATGATTTTAAACTTGGATTTCGAACCACAGAAAAGAGAATCAAATCGTATACGTCGACAAAATAACCCAGGGCGGCAACGGCAATGAGCATTTTTGCTTTGGAGCTTAAAGGTGAATTTTCCATAGAAATATATTATCTAGATAGCATTTCAGAACGATGCGCATCAAGTTTTAAAAATATAAATAATAAAATAGTGAATGACCAAAGAGAAGAACCTCCGTAACTAAAAAATGGCAGAGGAATTCCCATAATTGGCATCAATCCGATGGTCATTCCTATGTTGACTAAAAAATGGAAGAATAAGATGCCAACGACTCCAAATCCATACGCACGGGCAAACCGAGATCGTTGTTGGTCCGCGAGATACAACAAACGCCATAGAAAAAATAAAAACAATACAATAACCGCCAACACCCCTACAAACCCAAATTCCTCTCCAATCGTACAGAAAATAAAGTCGGTACTTTGCTCAGGTACAAAATCAAATTTAGTCTGAGTCCCTCCTAAATAACCCTTGCCCCAAAATCCACCAGAACCAATGGCAATTTTAGATTGTGTCACTTGATATCCTAAGCCTCTGGTATCAAAAGAAGGATCCAATAAAACCTTGATTCTATTTCGCTGATGTTCTTTTAATACATGATTAACGACCCAATCCACAAGCGTTGACATAGACATAATAATCGCAATAGCCCCTGCAATTCGAACATAGGTTTGTGGCAAACGCCTTTGGTAAATCGGCAGAATAATGACAAAAAGACTTGCCATAACTAAAAGACAAATAAAGATTGTCAAAGGGCTGAGCAAAAGTGAGCTGACAAAAAGCGCGATTAGCGCAATCAATAATCCAGGATATTCACCGGGCAAACCTTCCCGATATAGTAGAATAATAAATGAGGCAAAAACCAAGGCTGAACCTGTTTCATTAGATCCAATAATTAGTAACATGGGCAAAGCAATGATGAGCGCGGATCTCCACTGGTTCACCCATTTGGTTAGATTCACTTGGGGATCGTTCAAGTATTTAGCCAGTAAAAGTGCCGTGGCGGTTTTGGCAAACTCGGCTGGTTGAATGGTAACTCCGCCCAGCTTAAACCAAGAATGTGATCCATTAATCGTCACACCTAAGAACGGAACGGCTATTAATGCCAGCATAAATGCCGCGTAAATAAACACAGCAAAGGATTCAAAAAACCTGAAATCTAGGGCAAATATTAACATGATTAGTACGAGCGATGTACCAATCCAAATCAGTTGGCGCCCCGCATTACTCGTATAAAATGCTTCATCAAAAATCCACAAAGGAGCCTCTGGATTATACACGGCTGAGTAAATACTCATCCAGCCTAATAAGACGAAAAGTGCGTATAGGCCGACTGTTATCCAATCTAATTTCCCGATCTGGTTTGATTCTTGGCTCATCGTTTTAATGAATCCTTTTTAACTATTTTACGATTATATGTTACGTTCGCCAAATAGCTCATGTTCATAAATTTAGTCTCAATATCTTTTCTATCCACTCGACCTTTCAAATATTTTTCAATAATCAATGAGGCAATCGGGGCAGCGGCAAAACCTCCAAATCCAGCATTCTCTACAAAAACCGCAATGGCTATTTTGGGATTGTCTTTAGGTGCAAAAGCGATAAAAACTGAATGATCTTTTCCCTTTTGGTTTTGAGAGGTCCCAGTTTTTCCACACATAACAATGTCAGGAATTTTTCCCTCCCTACCCACAGTACCATGCAAAACCGCATCGCGCATACCCTCATGAACTACATTAAAATGTTTGGCATCGATGCCAACCGACACTGGTGTTTTGTAAAAATCGTCAATGGTCTTTTTATCCCCAACGCCTTTAACTAAATGTGGTGGAATATACCAACCCTTATTGGCAATAATGGCGGCGAAATTGGCCATCTTCAATGGACTAACGACTAACTCTCCTTCGCCGATACTCAAGGAATATATATTGGAAAATTTCCACGTATTTTCACCTTTATAAACCTTATTATAATACTCGACATTAGGAAGATTTCCCTTCTTTTCATTTCCCAAATCAACACCCAATTTTCGACCAAAACCAAAGTTGGCAACTAATTCGGACCAACGTTGGAGTCCCTGCGCAGACCTTTCAAATGTATCGCCTTGCGTGTTATCATATAAAATTTTACGAAATGCATGGTAAAAATAGGGATTGCAAGACCATTGAATTGCATTGTGTAAATCGTTATGAGAAGTGTTGTGTACGTGACATTTAACTGGCGCACCCGCATGAGTGAAAACGGAGGAAGGAGTTAAGATACCTAACTGCAATCCAACGAGCGCCTGAACAATTTTGAACGTTGAACCAGGCCGGTAATAAGCCGACGGAGGGCGATTGATTAATGGCTTTAAAGGGTCTAAAGCTAATATTTGATAATACTTAGAAAAATTTCTTCCGGCTAATAAACTAGGGTCGTAGGAAGGAGCCGAAACCATACTCAAAATCTCGCCGGTAGATGGTTCGATGGCAACCACACTCCCAACCTTATGCATCATTAAACTATCTGCATATTCCTGAAGTCGGATATCAACACTGGTAAATAAATTTTGCCCGGCAATCGAATTGACATCCAAATCACCGTGTCGATACTCTCCCTTTTCCACCCCATTACTATTGACCATCCTATATTTAACCCCTCTTTGGCCCCGAAGTGCCTCTTCATAAAAAGCCTCTAAACCCGAAATACCTACATAATCACCTTGACGGTAATAATCATCTTTTTGATCCGATAATGAATTTGTATTTATCTCCGCAACATAACCGAGGGCATTGGAAAGTGCCTTGGATTGATAGGTTCGAAAGGCGGTTGTCGAAATTGAAAAACCCGGATAATCGACCAAAGCATCTTGAATTTTGGCAAAATCCTCTTTTGATAAATGCTTTAAAAATAGGGATGGTTTAACGCGGGAATAAGCCCAAGCTTCTTTAGTCAAGGTGTCAAAACGGCCTTTTGTGATACCAAATAATGCACAAAAACGATTCGTATCGTTTACAACGGCTTTTCTGGGTGTGATGTACAAATCATATACGGGAGTATTGTATACGATCAACTTCCCAAAACGATCATAGACTTCCCCCCTAAAAGGCACTTGGATTATCTTACGAATAGCATTATTATCGGCCGCTTTTTCATAGGTTGAATCAAACATCTGTAGATAAAACATTTTACCTATGAATATAATCCCAATCAAAAGGAAAAATAAAAAAATGATAATTCGGCGACCTTCTGGCACGTAAAAATTAGTTAATGTTACGGTAAAGCAATTTACAGAAATATTGCGATTTATTTGGGTAAGCTTTTGATCAAGGCATATAAAGAAATGGCAATGGATCCCAATGATAGACCTATCGTACACCAAGGCTGATGCAAACCGAAATACCCGTCCAAATATTGCCCCAACCAAACACCTAATAAAATGGTCACCAACATCTGAAAGGCAGCTCCAATAAATCGCTGATAAGGTTGCATATCAATGGAATTAAAATGTAAAGTTCAATATATTAAAATTTTGAAAATTTGTCTGTGATTCCCGTATAATTTGTGCCTTTTCATATATATAATTGTAAATTTGAAAACTGTTTAAAGGTTCCAATGCCCAGAATATTCTACTTGTTTTTTTTTATCATGGCTATGTGGGCTTGTTCCCAACAAAGCACGCGTCCAGCAGCGAAGGCATTTCATAATATCAATGCAAAATACAATGCCATTTGGCAAGCAGATCGACTATATAAAGAACTTTACACAAAATCATGGGAAGAACGAAATGAGAATTATTCCCTCCCATTGCGCATATTTCCGACGATAGATTCAAGTTTTGGTCAAGCCCATAGCAGTGAAATCGGGAACCTGATTAGAAAAGCTTCTTTAGTAATAGACCGACATCAAAACTCCAAGTTTATCGATGACGCCTATCTCATCATTGGCAAAGGCCGACTCATAAAAGGAGATATTAAAAATGCGACCGAAACCTTCAAATATATTAACTCGATCGAGCGTGATGAAATCACTCAAGCGAGTGCCTTAATTTATTTATACCAAATATACATAGACCAAAAAGATTTCGAGTCGGCCGTAAACGTAGAGAATTTTATCAAAGAAGTACCTTTAAATGCTTCTCAGAAAACTGATTTTATTTTAAATAAAGCCTATTATCACCAAGTAAAAAATGAGATTCCTATTGCAATTGCACTATTGAATGAGGAAATACCTCACATCAAATCAAAGATTCAAAAAGCCCGTTTGCATTTTGTATTAGGCCAATTATTTCAATCTCAAGGGAAAAATAGCTTAGCCCAAGAAAACTTTAACCAAGTAAAAAATAATAAGCCCACCTACGAGCTTTTGTTAAACGCACAAATTGCGAGTAAAAAATTGACGGGCGAAGTCGGTGATCTAGAGAAGATGCTGAAAGAACCCAAAAACCTCGACAAGCAATCTGAGATATACTTGGCTTTGGGTCAAATAAGTTATGCCAATAAAGACTTTGAAAAAGCACGAGAATATTGGTCAAAGGCCATTAATAACAACCCTAACAAAGGAGAATTGTATTTAAAATTAGGCCAATTATTTATAAGTCCACTGAAAAGATATCCAGAAGCTGCCTTATACTTTGATAGCGCAGCTACCTATTTGCCCTCAAATCACCTTGAATTTAATTCCGCTCAAAAATTAAGGAAAAATTGGGCCACTTTTAATCAATTAAATAACGTCATCTTAGTGGAGGATTCTTTACAAATCTTAGGTAAAAAATCCACGGAAGAGCTAAGTCAAATGTATCAAAAATACGTACAGACTAGATTAAAAAAATCAGATTCTTTACAGAAAAAAACAGAAATCAAATCTAATATTGCGGCCACCTTTACAAGAAGGCCAACAAGCCCTGAACAACAAAGTTTTTATTTTTATAACGACATGGCAAGGATTCAGGGTTCACAAGAATTCAATTTCAAGTGGGGAAATAGAGCTTTGGAGGATTTTTGGAATCGAAAAAACAAGAATGCAAGTACCGGATCTGAAATTA